>NZ_JAQKGN010000015.1:0-110225 GCF_027956555.1 Agrobacterium sp. ST15.16.055 | reverse complement strand
GGGATGGATTTGATTGGAATGGAATTCAGATTTGAGTGGCGATCGATCATAATAACAATATCATGATATTGTTATTATGATCGATCGCCACTCAAATCTGAATTCCATTCCAATCAAATCCATCCCGCTCATATAGTTTCCGCGCATAACAATTCTCCATTCAAATCAGAAAATTCAACATAAAACTCATATATTTGCGCGTAGTTGGCCCGTAATCCGCAAATTGCAGGTCAGTAAAATCGGTTTTGCCCGCGGATTCTCATCCGCCCTCAGTCAAAAATACACAATCCATCAACGCATATATTTTATATGTTTTTCGTAGGTTGTTATATAAATATATGTTTACGGAAGCCGCCCAGATCGCAAATGGCCTGCCCTCTTCATATCAACCATCGAATCAACACTCTCCTTCTGGTTGCGTAAATACTGCTTCTTGAGCTTCCGATTTCGAAGCCTTGCCCTGGCATAAAGAGATCGTGCCAGCCTTCTCCTCATCAGGGCAGTATCTGCACGAGTAGCAAGGACGTACATTTCATAGAGACCCATTTGAACACACCTTTCCTATCACGCGACGCAGTTGCGACCGTGTTGTGAGCTTCATCTCTTTTTCCATCAGCCTTTCAGCTCAATGGGCATTGCAACGGGGCACTGAAAATTGCCACCTGTGGAAAATAAAGACACTTATCAGTGCCCCGCTTCAGCGGTTTATGCCTGCAAAGCCAATCCTCAGCCAACCACCTTCAGAAAAATAGAAAGGTCCACCACAAACCCCATCCATCTCTCGTCCGGTCAGCGTCAGAGACCTTTTCCTACCACACACCGAAATATGAGAGTGACGTCTCTCTCACAACGGGTGCCGGTTCCGCAAGAACCGAATATCGGTTTATCGCGGAACGAGAGCAGTATAAGTCAGGTCACAAGGCCGGGGATACACGGGGAAATAAAAATGCTATACAAACAGCGCCTGAGAGATTTTGCATCTCCCTCTCGGCAATAGCGCATCAAACTTGCAGGAAAAATGAATAACGGCCGTCCGCAGGGGTGACGTCCGTGGACGTCGTCCATTTTTTTAAGTTAATGTTTCTAAAGCTAGATCGACGCGAGCCTCTTACAGGCTTATGAATAAAATGAAATTTACAGGGTCGTCCAATGCTCGCTTCAATCTACTTCACGAATTTCAAATCTTGGGCGAAAGCTGATTTGGTTTGCAGTCGTATCACCGGTATTTTTGGGACTAACTCATCTGGAAAATCCAGCCTCATTCAGTTCTTGCTGTTAATGAAGCAGACAAAAGATGCGACTGACAGAGCAGCATCTTTGGAACTGAACGGCGACCTTGTGCAACTTGGCACGATAAAGGACGCCATCCACCAACATGATGAAACGCTGTCGATAGATTTCAGCTTGTCCTTTAAGCTGGAGCATTCCCTTTCATTGAGCGATCCAAGCAGTAAAAAGAGCGCCGTAATTGCGGAAGGAAATGTTCTCTCGATCTCTTCGACGTTGGACGTTCAAAACAAGGCACCCACTGCCACAAAACTTTCGTACACTTTGGACCATTTAACTTTTGAATTGGCTCCAAAAGTGCCGGGTGGCAGTCAGTTCGAACTGAAAGCTAAGGGAACGTCCGAAGCCAAGACTGATTTCAGATTCCTCCGCACCCCCGGCAGAGTTTGGCAGTTACCCGGGCCGGTTAAATCCTACGGCTTCCCAGATCAGGCTCGCACCTATTTTCAGAACGCGGGCTTTCTGGCTGACCTAGAAGCCGAATACGAGATCGAGTTAGATCATCTGTTCTACCTCGGCCCACTTCGCGACCCGCCAAAACGAGATTATCTATGGGCACGTTCGCGACCCTCTGATGTCGGCCAAAAAGGCGAGAGGGCGATTGAAGCAATCCTAGCCGCCACGGAATCTGGCGAAACACGAAACCTCAAATACAAATCCCGACAGCGACCATTTCAGGAAATGATCGCGTATTGGCTTCGCGAAATGGGACTAATTGAGAGTTTCAGAGTTGCTGAAATCGTGGAAGGATCAAACAGATGGCAAGCTAGGGTTAAGACCAGTGCCGGCGCGAGTGAAGTGCTTCTCACAGATGTCGGCTTTGGCATCTCCCAGGTACTGCCGGTCATCACCTTACTCCAATATGTGCCTGAAGGTTCAACTGTAATTTTGGAGCAACCCGAAATCCATTTACATCCCTTGGCACAATCAGGCTTGGCCGACCTCATAATTCAAGCTGCAACTCATCGCAATGTGCAGGTTATCTTAGAAAGCCATTCCGAACATTTGTTGTTGCGCCTTCAGCGCCGCATCGCAGAGGAGGCCATTAAGCCAGATGACGTAAAACTTTACTTCTGCGATGCCCCAAAGGGAACTTCGTTACTCATGCCTCTCGAAGTTGACCTTTACGGCAACATCCGAAATTGGCCCGATAAATTCATGGGAGATGCGTTTAACGAAGTCGCCGCTGCAGAACTGAAGAGGATCGAACGAAGAAGGCAGGACAGCAAGTAATGGAAGTCATCATCGATACGAATGTCGCGATGGTGGCAAATCACCAAAACGATGATGTTCAACAAACATGCCAAGACGCGTGCACTTTTTTTCTGACCGATGTAAAAAATAACCACATCGTTCTCATGGACAGCGGTGATGAAATTCGAAGCGAATACGCAGGCGCTCTTCAACAAAGTCGCCCCTATCAGTTGGGAGCGCAGTTTCTTATTCACCTCTACCAAAATCAATGGAACCCTAAAAGAGTTCGTATTGTCGATCTGGCGAAAACGCCAGCCGGAGAATTTGCAGATTTCCCTACCGCAACCGACCTAGCGAATTTCGATCCTTCCGACCGAAAATTTGCGGCAATGTCTCGAAACACCGGTGTCGCTGTAACAAACGCAATCGACAGTGATTGGGCTGATAGCCTTGTTGCACTGAATGCAAATGGAATTGCTGTCAATTTTCTATGCGGTTGCGACAAATCAAGTTGGCTCCATGACAATGACAGTTAGCGAGGTGCTGCCGCGTTTTGCTACGATATTCACAGCGAAAATTAGCAAACCGGACTGGTAACCAGCAGCCCAGAACAAGCGCTATCTATTTTTTATTTTGTAATATTTTCGCCGTGCCTCTTCCTGTGACCGGCACTGTTTCCGGCCTTCGTCCAAGCCTAACAACGGTGAACAAGGTCGCCGAAGAGGCCGCTCCCCACCCTGACGCCGTTCACCCACACTACACGTTCTAGCCGGATTGGATAATGCCTCTAGCATCGAGCGCCGTGAGATCTTCTCTCAAGCGTACGGCCATATCCATCCGCTCGTGCAGAATACTCATCACACCCAGGTCGCCGCTATCAAGCTTTCGGAAAAACAGGTAATGATACTGATACCGGCTGAAATAAGCCTCTCTCTTGAGGTCACCGGGGACAGCAAGTCTTTGGGGCAGACGCCGCCAAAGCAGATGGTTGTCGCAAAGGCGCTGCAAATGCGCATGCAAGCCACGTATATAGGTCTCAGCCTGATCTTCACCCCAAGCATCAACGGTGTCGCGCCAGATTTTATCCTGTGCGGCATCGGCAGGCGCATAAAAGCGATAAGCTGCCATAACTAGCGACGCTTATTTCGGCCGATTACATCATCAGCAGAGACGGCTATAAACTCGCTATCATCCGCGCGCATGGCGGGAGCCAGTTCCTTTTGCAGGGCGTCCCATGCCTCGTCGCGGGTTTGCAGGTCGTGCCGGATAAGCGCTCGAATATATTCGCTCGCATTCTCATAAAGACCGTCATCACCAATCTGCTGCTGGATGTGGTCTTGCAACGCGCCGCTGACTTTGACGTGAATGCTACCTGACGGCATGGCCTTTTCCTCTCATATCCTCAACTATGGGAAGTGTAGCATATATTGTCAATATTCATCATAATGTTCCAGCAACTCGTGCCCACGTAGCCTGCGATAAGTCCATGAGCGCCACGGTTGTCTCTCTATTTCCGTCTCCGAGCCGGCCCTTCTGGTGTGAGATATTTCCAAGAGAGACGGCTTCATGGAGTAATCGGACCGAAAGGGGTAGCATCGGGCGCATTCAGCATAAGGAGCGCAAAGGGGAGCCGTTGTTTTTCGCCGCCCCACAGCGTCTAGTCACAAGGCACTTCGTCCTCGATCTTGTCCCTGAGTTGTATAGTGACCAGCATGCGACCTACGCCAACCGCCCTACCATTCGCTGGCTGCGGTATTTTTCTGGATCTTATAACCCATAAGGGCGTCATCTGGGTTTCAGCTACCAAATGGATAGTACAACGCTAACTTCGGAGTACTGGCCACTCCGTATCATGAGTCCACTAGTCCTTACGACCAGCTTGCCGCTTGTCTTCACGTCGCCAAGAATGCTCCATCAAGACCGGACATTGGGCGGGAGAAAAAAGCGTGAGGATGATCTTCCTGAACAGATACGGTTTCCCCGACCAGTCGGCAACAAGCCGGATGATATCGTCGCTCGCCGTTTCAATGGCGCAGCGCGGAGTGACTGTGACTGTTGTTGCAAGTCGCGAAATACACAATCATCCCGGCAGCGTCTTGCCCGCGGCCGAAACGGTTCGGGGTGTACAGATCCGACGGCTCGCAAGCGGTCGCTTCGGCCGGCACAGCCTCATGCGCCGGAGCATTGATTATTTTCTTTTTCAGGTGCTGGCATTCGCCTGGCTTCTGCGCAACGTTCGGGCGACGGACACGGTCGTTGTCTGCACCGATCCGCCGCTCCTCTCCGTCATGAGCAGCATCGCGATCCGCCTCAAGGGCGCCCTCATGGTGAACTGGATCATGGATCTTTTTCCTGAGACCGCAATCGAGCTTGGATTTTTCAGGAAACGTGCACGGTGGCTTGCGCCATGGCTGACGCAGGCGCGCAACTGGTCTCTGCGATCCCCCGGCATGGTCGTCTGCCCTACCGAAAAGATGGCAGAATTCCTCTTCACGCAAGGCCTTGCAAAGGATCGAGTCAGCGTCCTGCATCACTGGTCGGATGGCGAGGAAATCTATCCTGTCGCGCGCGCCGACAACAGCCTGCGAAAAGCGTGGGGCCTGCAGGATGTGTTTGTCGTGGGCTATTCAGGAAACTTCGGGCGGGCGCATGAGTTCGGCACTATCCTGGCAGCGGCGAAACGTCTCGAACACCGGCAGGATATCCGGTTCCTTCTCATTGGCGGTGGACACCAGCACGCGGCTGTGAAGACTGTAGTCCAGGATCTCGGCCTTCAGAACGTCATCTTCAAGCCGCTGCAGCCCGTGGAGAACCTTGCTGAAAGCTTGAGCGTTGCGGATGTGCATCTGGTCTCGCTGCTGCCGGAACTGGAACACTGCATCATTCCAAGCAAATTCTATGGCATCCTGGCGGCCGGGAGGCCGACGATCTTCGTCGGCGACCCTGATGGAGAGGTGCCGCGTGTTCTCAGAGCCAAGGGATGCGGCAGCAGCCTCGAAATCGGAGAGATCGATAAGCTCTCCGGCATCATCGAAAAGCTCTGCGACGATCCGGATACCACGACAGCAATGGGGGATGCGGCACGGCGGCTGCTTTGTGCCGACTATTCCCGAGAAAAGGCGGCAGATGCCTGGGCAGTGCTGATCGCCGGGCTGCAGACTGTCGAGCCTTCCAGGCCCCCTATCGCTCAAGGTATCCCGTCATGAAAGACAAAGTCGTCGTCAGCCAACTCGGCGCCCGCATGCATTATGCCGTGCCGAGGATATTCGCATCCGCCGGCCGCCTTGCGCATTTTTACACCGACATTTGCGCCACGAAAGGCTGGCCCCGGATCGTCAATTCGTTTCCGGCAACCCTTTATCCCGCACCTGTCAAACGGCTGGCCGGCCGGCTTCCCAAAGGCGTGCCGACGGCGCTGACGACGGTGTTTTCCAGCTTCGGCCTCCGTTCCGTCCTGCGCCACATGCGCACCAAAGACATTGTCGAGGAAACCTCTCACGCGATCTGGGCCGGGTCGATTTTCTCCGAAATGGTGGCCCGGCGCGGCTTCCATGGCGCAGCCGGGCTCTACGCCTTCAGCGGCGACGCACTCGAACAGATGCGGGCCGCAAAGCAGCAGGGGCTGTGGACCGCAGTCGAGCAGATGATTGCGCCGCGCGATGTCGTTGAAGCGCTTCTGGATCAGGAAATGAAGCGGTTTCCCGCATGGGCAGGTCCTGTGCAGGAAAACCCACATGCGCGTCTGTTCGCCGAACGGGAAAAAGCCGAGTGGCGTCTGGCGGATGTCATCGTCTGCCCGTCGGAATTTGTCCGCAAGCACGTCGTTGCATGCGGCGGGCCGAAAGAGCGGTGTGTCGTCGTACCCTACGGTGTCAATGCCGCGGCTGCCATCGACCGGCCAGCACGCATGCCGGGACCAATCAGGGTTCTGACGGTGGGCGAAGTCGGGCTGCGCAAGGGTTCGCCCTATGTCGTGGAAGCTGCCAGATTGATGGAGGGCGCCGCCCGCTTCCGGATGGCTGGCCGCGTTCGCATACCCGATGACGTCAAGCAGCAGATTTCACAATGGGTCGAGCTGAGAGGGATCGTTCCGCGCTCGCAGATCGTCGAGGAATTTAGATGGGCGGATGTCTTCCTGCTGCCGTCGCTCTGCGAAGGCTCCGCGACCGCCGTCTATGAAGCCCTGGCAGCGGGCCTGCCGGTTATAACGACCGAGAACACCGGCAGCGTCGTTCGCGATGGCATCGAAGGTTTCATCGTTCCCGTCTGCGATCCGGAAGCTATCGCGACCGCGGTGCGTGCGCTTGCCGACAATCCCGAACTCAGGCGGACCATGTCTGCCAATGCGCTCCTGCGCGCGGCCGAACATACCGTGGAATCCTATGGCGAGCGGCTTCTTGCCGCCCTGTCCGGGCCGCATCTGTCGGGGTCCGCGGGACTTTGCCAGACGGTTGAAGCACGATACCTGGGGAACAACGAGATATGAAGATCATCCATGTCATCGCTTCGATTGATCCCAAGCATGGCGGCTTGCAGGCCGTTGCCATGCGCCTTGCCGCTGCACAGGCCGGCCTCGGCCTCGATGTGAATATCGTCAGCTACGGCGACGCCGCGATTGAGGCGCAGGTCAAGGAAATCGGTCGTAGCATTCCGCATTTCGAAAACATCCATTGGCATCTCTTGGAGCCGGCCGGGAGGCTGGAAACACTGTTCTGCTTCAGGGGCCGGCGCATGCTGAAAGCCTTGCTGAAGGATGCCTCCTTCATGCATATTCACGGCGTGTGGGAGCCCTTTCTGCTCTATGCGTCCAAGCTCGCCCGCGCTGCCGGTGTACCCTACTGCATCTGCCCGGCAGGCATGCTGGACCACTGGAGTCTCGGCCAGCGATCATGGAAAAAGAAGATCGCGCTGATGCTGTGCTATCGCAAGATGCTGAACGAGGCTGCGTTCCTGCACCTGTTGAACGTCGATGAAATGGCAGCTGTCGAGCCGCTGAATTTCCAGGCTCGAAATCTCATCATACCGAACGGTGTTTTTGCCGAGGAATTCGATCCCCTGCCCACTCGGGGACATTTCAGGCAGAAAATCGCCCTGGCGCACGGCAGGCGTTACATCCTGTTCCTGTCACGCCTGCACATCAAAAAGGGTATCGACATTCTTGCCTCGGCCTTTGCGGCTATCTCTGACACCTATGTCGACGTTGATCTCGTCGTCGCAGGTCCACCCGGTGGCGCAGAGGGCCACTTTATGCACCTCGTCAAAAAACTGAACATCCGGCACCGCGTCTTTATGGTCGGGGCCATTTACGGCGAAACAAAGCTCGAAGCCATGGTCGATGCCGACTGCTTCTGCCTGCCAAGCCGACAGGAGGGATTCAGCATGGCGATAACAGAAGCGCTCGCCTGCGGCACACCTGTGGTGATCACCGACCAGTGTCACTTTCCCGAAGTCGGTTCTGCCGATGCAGGACTTATCGTCTCGGTTGACGCGGCCGAGATTGCGAAGGCGTTGGCAAGCGTGCTCGGCAACCCGGCCAGGGCGAGAACGATGGGCGAAAATGGCCGCCGGCTTGTACTGGAGAGATTCACCTGGCCGGCCATTGCCCATGCCACGCTCGAAGGTTATCGGCTGAGCGCGTTGGAGGCCGCCGCTTCCTGACGGCGGGAGCCAACCGCCCTTGCCGGATTGCCGACATAAATCGTCCACGGCTCCAGTGACTTCGCGGTGACGGCGCGCGCGCCGAGTACAGCCCCCCTGCCGACGACGACACCGGGCCCGACGAAGGCTTCCGCAGCCACCCAGGCATCCTCCTCGATCACCACCGGCCGCGTCACCAGGGGAAACGCGCTGTCCTGAACGTCATGCGACCCGGTGCACAGATGCGCACGTTGCGAGACCGAGGCATATTGGCCGATTGTGATCATGTCGACGTTGTAGCAGATCACCCCAGGCCCGAGAGATGAATGACGCTCCATGACGAGGTGCCCCGGCCACCACACAATCGCGCTGGAATACACCATTGCCGTGGCGTGCAGGCGCGCGCCAAAACTGCGCAGGAGAAAATTGCGCCAGCGGCGCATCGGCGGGGGCGTCCAGGAGGCAAGAAGCCGCCATACGATCATCCAGGCCAGCCGTTTCAACCGCAAATTCAGTGCAAAGGTCGGACCTCCGAAACGCGGCAGGGGCGTCTTTGCATGCTGGAAGGCAGGATCGTCGTATCGTGAGCGCATGGCCTATCCTCCAGCTTGAGACGTCAAGGATGGTATCTCGTATCGCCGCTGCCGCACGCGGGCGGGTATCACGGCAAATGCCAGCGCCGGCGCTGCAAACATCAGCATATGCACCCAGACCATGAGAACCCAGTCGGTCTGATGCGAGATGGCATGCATGGACGGTATGATAGATAACAGATAGGTGAATTGCGCAGCGAACTCGCCCGTGTTTGCGGTCACCCAGATCCGCCGCACCAGATAGGCGAGCAGGAAAAACTTGAACGCTCCCAGATACCAGAAGGATCCGAACGCATCCGCCATTCCGGTCTCCGTCGTGCCGAGGACAGGATTGTAGTCGCGCGATTGAACCGGCACCGGCAGCATGAAGGATTGCTTGACCTCTACGCCCACGAGTTGCGCGGGCACGAAGTTGAACACCAGCCTGTTCCAGTGGAACTTGCCGTAATCGAATTGCAGCGTGTTTGCCGTGTTGTCGATCCGCATGATCGCGTTGCGCATCTCGTCGCCGCCATCCCGGAACACTTTCTCAAGATTGCCGACGAAATCTATCTTCTTGATGTCATCCCAGACCGGCGCGTCGTTGGCCTTAGTGATGGCGCGGTAGTCACCCATGCTGTTCATCGACAATGTGCCGAGGAAAAGCGCAATGATCACGAAGATACGCGGGATCGTCCATCCCTTGTAAAACCACCATGCCAGCGCGAACATCATGATGAGTTCCACCGCTTCGGCACGCTTTCCCGTTATCACGATGCGATCCAGGTAAAAGACGAGGTCGAACGCAAGGACGATGAGCGCCAGCCAGGAAAACCGCCGTGCAAGACAGAGCACCGCAATCGCCAGACCGTAGCTCAAAAGCCGCGAAAAGAAGATATACATGACCGGAACTCCGGTCATCTGCACCGCAATGGTCAACTCTCCCGGCAGCCGGCTGAGCTTGAAATAGAAGTAGGCACCGGCGACCGAGAGAACGGCTGCGACGATCAGCAGACGTGTTTCATCGAAATCGATACGGAAGAATGCAAAGGGTTTCGCCGTTCTGCTCCATCCCCACCAGCACATGAAAAGGCACAGCATCATGAACAGCGCGGCTCTGGCAAACGCGCCTTCCGGCAGGAATCTTTCCGACGCCAGTCCGGGAACCTGCGGCAAGATGAAACTGAAGGTGATGACGCCCGTCAGAAACGGGAACTCGTAAATTCGCTCCCGACGCATCATTCCCCAACAGATGAGCAGGATAACCCCACCGAAGAGGCAAAAAACCAGAAGCGTGTTCATGAAGCGAGCCCCGCCTGAACCGGAGGCAAATCCCGCACGAAACTGCTTCTGAGGTCGTAGAAAAGCGCTTTGGCGTATTCCTTGAACACCTGCACCCCGTCGCCGTTGATGGCAAGTCGCCACAGCGACACGGTTCGTTGCGCAGGAAGTGAAATCCACTGGATTTGTGGCATCACAAACCGGAAGCGTTTTACTGCGCGCCGTGAATGAAACCAGCTCGTGACCAGAATGGCGCTTTTTGCCCCCATTCCAGTCAGTATAGGCTGTGCGAATGTCGCGTTTTCCCAGGTGCTGAGCGAAAGACATTCCGTTGAGACGGCTGCGGAATCCACCCCCAACCGCACCAGCGTGTCACGGATGAAGTCGCAATCCCCATAACCAGTCACCAGGACGCGCGGCGCCTTTCCCTCGTGCCATAGTTTTGCGGCCCGGGCAGCTCGAGGAGGACCGTCGCCGCCCAGAACAACGATGACGTCGGCTTGCGCAGGCGGGTCCTCCACGACAAGAAGCGACCCCGCTGAAACGAGGGCAAGTCCGTAGAGCCCGACTGCACTCAGCATCATCAAGCCCAGTAAAATCGCGTTCCGTTTCAATGGCGGAGCGTTTCTGATGTTCTGGGAAATGCGCGAAGGCGAAAGCCGTCCTCTCGAAACCGGTGTCGAGGGAATTCGCGGTCCGGGCCACGGCGCTTTCATGATGGGGCTACTCTTCATTCGCCGATTGAATGGCTCTTGGCTCCGGCGCGGCGCTGGCGGCGACCGGTAGACGCACCACCTCGCGGTAGAGATCGAAATTACCCCTGTGAAGCAAGGTTTTCGAGAGGTAGCCCGTCGCGGTAAGGACGAACGCGGTGTGAAGGGCAATCGGCACGAGAAGGCCGGCGGCCATTATTTCCGCCGGAATACCGGCTTTTATCCCTGCAAAACCGATGCCGCCGCAAATGAAGGAAATCACGACCAGCGTGTTCGTTGCAGCCGCCGGCGTGAAACCATAGTCCAGCAGCAGATGATGAAAATGCCAGCGATCGGCCGACATCGGACTGCGACCGTGCATGATACGACGGACAATCAGGCTAAGCGTATCGGTGATCGGCAGGATCACGATCCAGAGCAATGCCGGAAAGGATACGGCAGCGCTTGTGGTCGCCAGCAGGACGATCACATAGGCAATCGTCGCCCCCAGTGCGGTACTGCCAGCATCGCCGAGGAATATGCTCGCCCTTGCACGCCATGGACCGCGCATGTTGAAGACCAGAAAAGCGCAGAGGCATACGCAGAGTGCCTGAAGCGGCGCGATGATGTCGCCGACACCTGCGAAGATCGCCACGATCATCAGCCAGATCAACGCGACACCCGCTGTGCCACCTGCAAGCCCGTCGACACCATCAAGCATGTTCCACGAATTCACCAGCCCGGTCACGAAGAGAACTCCGATGACGAAAAACAGCGGCAGGAACAGATCCGAATGCTGCGTGAACAGCACGCCGATGGAGAGAGAGCCGATATCGGCGCCGCCTACGAGAGCGATCGCCATTGCCAGTTGCATGACAAGGCGTCCTGCTGCGGGTAGCGGCCGGCGATCATCGACGACGCCCATCAACAGGATGACCGCCAGTCCGAGCCAGAAGTTCATGCCGAGAGCCTCGCTCCACCCACCAACAAGGGCGGAAACAGCGAAAGCGGTAAAGATTGCAATGCCACCGCAAAGCGGAACCGCCCCAGTGTGACGTTTGCGGATGGAATCGGGGCGATCCACAAGCTGATACGCAATGGTCAGGTGCCTGAGAACGACGATGAAGGATACGCACAGGATGAAAGTAGCGATGGTGTTGAAGAGTATCCCCGACATGTCTGATCCCCACGCTGAAGCTTGGCGGCGCATCTGCAACGATATTTGCCTTCTGACGATCCTAAAAAACACCGGCCCTGAGGGGTATGCGGGCAAAAGGCGTGTGAAATCCACCAAAGGGAGAGGGTGTCGAAATTAACGTCTACCCTCCCTACCCACAAACCGGATCGACCATCGAAAGAGCTAGAGCGGTTCATTGTTAAATGGAAACGGTTCTGCCGGAGCAGGTTTTCGTCAGGGCAAAGGCGATTGGCGAAGGGCATACCCCCAGGGACTTTCGAGCCGATCGCCTTTGATCCTGGCGGAAAGATGCCCGGCCCTTCGGGTTGGCTGAAACGGGCCGCCTGATCGTCCGGCCGACTCCGTTTGAGCCAACACAACCGTTTCCATTTAACAATCAGCCGCTCTAGGTTTGAGACCTTGTCGACAAGCGGCCACAAATGGACGACCCGGCAACGAGCGGCATCTTGCGAGTGATCATTCCTGTGCGGAGAGAACGGCGATCCAGTCCTGAAAACCGAAAGCATTCGCCGATGCCGGCACCGTCACGTTGCGAAGACCGCTGCGGCCAAGACGCTCGCTCGGTTCGATGTAGATTCCATTCGAGGGATCATACCAGCGAAGGGTTTTCTCGCCTGCCGCCAAACTGTCGAGATCGATCGCAACGGAAGGAGCGTCGAGATAGATCACCGCGAAAGACCCATCCCTGTCGCGCGCCGCAAATGCGCCCGCATCGCTTTTCAGCAGACTTCCCTGATCGGGCACCAGCTTCCACCATGTCAGTTGTCTGAAAAGCGCGGCCAGATGGGTAATGCTTTGAGCACCACGGCTTTTCAGCGAACCTTGCCAGCTGTCCTTCGCGTCATAAAGCCCGGCGGCGGAAAAATGCCAGACCGGATTGTTGCCGAAGAGCTGGCCGCTCGCTCCTGAAAGCAGTGCACTATAGGCAATAAGACGAACCTGACGCTCCTGCACATCGTTCTCGCCTTCATAGGCGCTTTCAATGAGGAAAAAAGGGCGTCTCGGTCCAGAGCGGTACCGATTGAGCACCGCCGTCGCGACATTGCTGTAAGTATAAATTGAATCGATATCGAGCCAGGAAGCGTCCCGCCAAAAATCGCTCGTCACGGTATCGGGATTGCCATGCACGGTCTGCAATGCCGAAGGATCAGTTTCAGCGATCCCCATTGCAACAGCCATGACCAGATTGCGATCGGGCGGATCGTAATCCCCGCCCTGCACCCAGATGATATTGGTGTATTTCGCAAAACGCTGCCCGACGTAACGTCCATAAGCCCGCAGCTTTTCAGGCCCGGCCGCGACCATTTCCTGATACCATCCTTCGGGGCCACCGCGTGCGCCGCTATAGGCCGGACAGAGAAGCACCAGCAGGTTGCGACTTGCGGCTGCCTTTATGACGGCTTCTGCCCTGTCGAAATAGGCCTCGTTCGGTTGCTCGAAGGCATCGCCTGCGAAAGGTTTCTCGTCGTAGAAGTTCGCTGGCGCCTTGCGGGAGAACTGATGCTCGATCAACGATACAAGCACGGTGTTGAAGCCCTGCCGCTTTCGCGTTTCCAGATAAAATTCCGCATCGGGAATAGAGGTATCGCCAATAAGCGACCAAGCACTGTCCCCGACAATCAGGAACGGCAGACCCTTGCTGTCTTCAAGATAACGCCCGTCCTGCGACGTCTGAAGCGGAAAAACGGTATCCTGTGCGTTGCCGGTCGAAAACATGCATAACCAGAGAAAGAAAACACTGCACAGATGTCCAAGTCGCCGCTGATCGCCGATCATTGCTTCAGAGCCGTTCACGAACGACGCGAAGCCAGTTTTTCAAGGGCAACGGCAGATAGGTTCTAAGACCCGGCCTCAAACCGGCGGGAATAGACCAGTCTTCCATCTTGAGCACCGTAGACAGGCCAGGACGGTCGTTCAGTGTCAGGGTAATGACTTCGTTATAGCGTGCGGCCATCCGTTCGATGCTGAAGCGGTTCAGGACCATCTCCTTTCCCGCAATCGACATGCGCTCGAGAAGATCGCGATCGGCATGCAAGCGCGCGATCGCATTCGCCGCTGCCGTATAATTGCCAATCGGGAACAGGAAGCCGTTTCGGCCCGGCTCGACAATCGTATCCGTCACACCCCGGATGTGAGAGACGACCGGGACGCATCCGCCGGCCATTGCCTCGATCATGGTCATGCCAAGCCCCTCGAAGCGGGACGGCATGATGAGAACATCGTGGCTGGCCATGATGACCGGTATGTCTGAAAGCTGAACGGATCCCGCGTAACTGACGCGATCGCCATGGCCGTCTAGCCTTCGCCTGAGCTTGCCCATATCCGGCCCATCTCCGACGATCGTCAAGCGCACAGCCTCGGGCGAGGCATCCAGTATTTCCCGCAGCCACATAACGCCTTTCGAGGCATCTTCAATGCGGCCGACGAAGAGAGCCTTGAGTTCCGGCCTCCGGTTGAACCGCCGAACCGCCTGGCTGCGGAACGCGTCGCTATCCACCGCATTCGGTATGGCGTAGGTGCGATCTTTGGAAAAGCCGTTGCGCGCAACCAGATCGGCACGGCACCGCTCCGATACGCCGATGGTGACATGGGCGTAGTCCCGCACCGAGCGCGCCGCTGCATATGTTCCAGGCGAGATATTATGGACGACGAGAATACGCAGGATACCTTCTGGCAGATAGCGCGCGATATTCGTCTGCAACTGATCGCCAAGAACGTTGACGATGACACCGTCGAACCCGCCGTCTTCGATGGCTGCCGCCATTCGCTCTGCACATTCGCGTTCGCTGAGATTGACGGGCATGCGCAGCAGTTGCCCGAAATCCTTTTCACCCTGGAGGTCGAGAGGCAGCCCGTATGTTTCCTTGCACACGCCGAGCCATCGCACGTCTGTGCCATAGGCGGCGAGGCCTTTGCGAAGATGTTTGAAGACGGAATAGGTGCCGCCGATATGGGGGAGAACAAAATAGGCAAGCTTCATGGGACACTCTCGCTCTTGCACCCACAATCCTGCCGCAACGGATCGACGACGGATAGTTCGAGTGGCTGCTAACGCGACATACTAAAAAGCCACGGGATGACAGTCAGTTGCATCTTAGGCTTAGCCGTATCTTCCTTTGAGCGGTTTGCGTCAGTCAGACTATTCGTTTGACGTAAGACGCAACCCGAAGGTCGAGGTGGGGCGGTACTGCTCCAGCAGATATCAATGCCATATCGAGCGTGTCGGCGCCGGGCTGCGATTGGAAAATAAATGAGGATCACTCTCCTTGGACAATTTGGCTCTGGTAATTCGGGCAATGACGGATCGCTTGAAGCCATGCTCATTTACCTGCGCAGGATGAGGCCCGATGCCGATCTGTTGTGTCTCTGTGCAAGTCCGACAGTCGTCAGTACGAAGTTCAATATTCGCGCTATGGGCGTTGGCGGTCCTCCCCTGAAAAACGCGTGGATGAGGCAACTGGACAGGCTGCTCGGCAAGGTGCCCTCACGGCTGAGGTTATTGGTCAGCTCCCTCTTCAGTTTCGACAAGGCTGACCTGATGATCATACCGGGGACCGGGATCCTGGATGATTTTCAGGAAAAGTGGTTCGGTTGGCCCTTTGTCGTGTTTTGCTGGTGTCTCGTTGCACGCCTTCGCAACACACGGATCGCCTTCGTCAGCATTGGCGCCGGTCCGATGAAAAGCCGTCTCAGCCGCTGGTTCCTGCGCTCGGCCGCACAGATGGCCTCCTATCGATCCTATCGGGACGATTTCTCGCTCAACTACATGAAAATGATCGGTGTCGACGTGTCGCGAGACCACCGCTACCCCGATATAGCCTTTGATCTTCCTGTTCCTGTGCCCCACCGGCAGAGCCCCGCCAGCGGCCCAATGAGAATAGGCGTCGGCGTCATGGACTATCGCGGCTGGCGTCACAACGATCCCGAGGCCGCCAGAATTTACAAGACCTACATCCATAAGCTCGCACAGCTCGTGAGCTGGTTGATCGGTGAAGGCCATAACATTATCCTTTTGATGGGGGATGTTACCGACAGGGTCGCCTGCGCGGATCTGATGTTTCTGCTGAACGACATGCTCTCCGAGGACGAGCTGGCCCATATCGACATCAGCTCGGCCGCAACGCTGCGCGATATCATGCAGCAGATGGCAGCGATCGACCTTGCCGTGGTGTCGAGATATCATGGATTGGTCTGCTCGCTGAAACTTGGAAACCCGACAATATCAATAGGTTATGCTCGCAAGTTCAGCGATCTGATGAACGATTTCGACCAGGAAAAATTTTCCCGGCACATCGATACGTTCGAAGTCGAGGAAGTTATCGAGCTGGTGAAGGAGATAGTCGCCGGAGGCGGGGCGGTGAGGCAGCGGATCGCCCACGCCAATGACCGCTTCAAGCGCCAGCTTTCCGAGCAGGAGGCGCTACTTGGCCGGGAATTTCTCTCAACTGATGCCGTCGCAACGCCGCAAAGCGTTACCCTTTAGACACGCAGTCATGCAACCTAATGCTTTCGACGTAATAGCGAGGCTCTTTAACACTAAAAGGGGTTAGACCGCACGTTGTCGCACGCCCTTTTACGGACATTCTCCAAACGTCCTACACCTACGGATCCGGCTGCCATCCGAACGGTCAGATTTCCAAGATAAAAGTCGCCACTCTAGATTTGACGCTACCGTCGATTATCGGCGACGCTGTCGGAGCCCTTCGATGCACAAAGTCCGCCGCGCCTTTTTCATGGCCATGCTGGAACAGCACCTCGGAATTGCGATCAATTTCGCTCTGATCGCGATCGTATCGCGGCTGCTCTCGCCGGCGGAAGTGGGCTTCGCCGTCATCGGCTACGGGGTGACGTCGGTGATCTTCGCCTTTCGCGAATTCGTTTCGTCCGATTTCCTCATTCAACTCGATGTCGTTGAACGCGATGACATCAACACGTCGCTTACACTCTTGCTCCTCGTCAGCGGCATTCTCGGGATCGTTCTCTATCTATGCGGACCCTATCTGGCGATTTTCTACCACCACCCCGGTCTCCAGCATTATCTTATTCTCGCAATTGCCGCCGTCATGGCCGAAAGCCTGGGGATGCCGGCGTTTTCCATGCTGCGTCGCCGGCTGGCCTTCGGCACCATCGCACGCGTCCGAACCATCGGACTCGTCGTTATGTCCGTTGTGACGATCTTCGCCGCCAGCAATGGATGGGGCTTCGTCAGTTTCGCCCTCGGCCTGCTTGTCGGCAACAGCGTAGCCAGCGCCCTTGCCGCCTATGCCGATCCGGCCCAGCGGTCAGCGCGCCTCTCGCTCAAGTCGTGGCGCCGTATGGCCGAATTCGGCCGTTACAGGGGCGCTGCCACCATCGTCGACAAATTATACGAGTCCCTGCCGCAACTGGTGCTCGGCTTTGCCATGACACCGACCGCGGTCGCGATCTACAATCGCGCCAATACCGTCTGCTCCATTCCCGATCGCATTTTTCTCTCGGCAATCTTTTCCTTCGCCTTCCCGGCGCTTGCCGCCGAAGTGCGCCAGGGTGGAGACGTCCGAAAGTCCTACCTGCGCGCCCTCAGTTACATCACCGTGCTGTATTGGCCGTCGCTGATCATGGTCGCCATTCTCGCCGATCCCATTGTACGCCTTGCACTCGGAGACCAGTGGCTTGCCGCCGTACCGATCACCCGGATCCTCGCGCTTGCGTCGATCTTCTGGTTTCCAATGGTGCTGACCGCACCGCTGCTGATCGCCCTCAACGCCAACCGGGAGGCTTTTCTGGGCAATTTCGTCTGCCGCAGCGTCTCGGCAATTGTGCTCTGCTCCGCCAGCTTCTTCGGCCTCACCGCAGTAGCACTCAGCCAGTTCATCACACTGCCCTTCCAGATGCTTGTCGCCTTCTATCTGGTAAGACGCCATGCGCACTTTAAACTACCCGAACTGTTCGCAGCCATCGGGACAAGTGCTGCGGTGACCCTTGCAGCGATTGCGGGGCCGCTCGCCATATCCGTCTGGATGGGATTCCGCTTCGATTACTCCCTCGCCCAGGCAGGCGGCGCCATCCTCCTTTCGGTGGCGGGCTGGGGCGCCTGTCTGTTGCTTCTGCGTCACCCACTCGTCAGCGAAATACGTTCGACGCTCGATGCTTTTGCCGGGCGTCTGCGCAGGGTCGGAAAACCTCCTGCATCGGCTTCCATTCCCGACACCGTCGTTCCCGCAGCGGTGGAACCATGAGCAGCATCGATATCGTCATTCCCAACTACAATTACGGTCGCTTTCTGAAAGGATGCGTAGAGAGCGTCCTTGGCCAGAACATCCCCAACATGCGTATCCTCATCATCGACAACGCCTCCACAGACGACAGCGTTGCGATCTCCCGGTCACTCGCGGCAAAAAATCCCCGTATCGAAACGAGCCTGCGCGCAAGGAACCTCGGCGGTCACGCGTCTTTCAACGAAGGCATTGATTGGGCTCGGGCAGACTATTTCGCCATCATCTGCGCCGACGATGTCCTGTCGCCCGGCGCCCTTGCGCGCGCAATGGAGGCGCTCGACAATAATCCCGGTGCGCACATGGCCTTCGGCCGAACCGCCTTCTTCCGCGACGACGCCGAAATAGCATCGTTGCCTAGCAGCGACGTCGATGGCATGCAGCTTCATCGCGGCATGGACTTCATCGCCAACGTCTGCGCGACGGGACGCAGCCCGGTACCAGGCCCACTCGCCGTCACCAGGACGCACATTCAGCAACATGCCGGCCATTACCGGCCAGCACTGCGCCATACCGACGACGTCGAGATGTGGATGCGGCTCGCGGTGCTGGGCGACATCGTCGAACTCGATGCCGTGCAGAATTTCACGCGTATCCACGGTGCGAACCAATCGGCTATGCTTGATAATGTGCTTGCCTGGAATGCCGAAATCGAAGCAGCACTCGAAAGCTTCTTCCGCAACGAAGGAGCTTTGCTCGCCAATGCCCAGACCCTGCTAAGGCGCGGCCGCGCGAGCCTGAGCGACCGCGCCTATTGGTGCGCGCTTTCCAATCTGGTCCAGCGTCGGCCCGGCGCGGGTCCCCTTCTCGCACAGGCATTCCGCCTGCGACCCGCCTCGGCGTTTCTGCCACCGGTAAGTTATCTTGTGCGCCGGCCTGATGCCTTGCATCGCATTCGCGCAGCAATCACCCGTCGATAGCGATCGACCGGCCAGTTTTCGATGATGAAGGCCTATTCCTCGGCATTCAGGACAAGCCGCAACAGCGCCGGCAACGAAGCTGATTTCGTTCGGCGCATGATCGATGCGCGATGATTTTCGACAGTGCGCTGACTGAGCTTCAAATCGGCTGCAATGACCTTATTGGCCTGCCCCTGAACAATCCGGTCAAGGATCTGCCGTTGCTTGCGAGTAAGCGTTGCCAGCGTGGCACGAGCCGTTTCACGCCGCTCTTCGCGCTCGTTCGCATCACGCGATCGCTCGAGGGCCGACTGCACGCTCCGATATATTTCCTGATAAGAAAAAGGCTTCTCGATGAAATCGGCCGCTCCATAACGCATCGCATTGATGGCCATACGCACATCGCTGCGACCCGTGATGACAATCACCGGAAACCGATGATGTCTTTCTTTCAGCAAACGCAGCAACTCCATGCCTACCATGCCGGGCAGATACGCATCGACAAGCAGACAACCTGATCTGTCGGGCTTGTAGTCTGCAAGATACGCTTCTGCCGAAACATAGGTTGCAACCGTCCAGCCCTCACCTTCGAAAACAGCGCGCAAATTGTCCCTGATGTCCTGCTGGTCATCGATGACTTCGATGCGCCGGCCCGTCATCGGCTCCGTGTCTTCGGGGTCGACTGTGTGCTCCACCGTCTCGCCGGTTTGGCGAACAACCAGTGTCTCGACCACCTGCACGACGTCCCCGAGTTTCGCCGGCTTATGCAGATAAGGAATTTCGTGCTGCGCAAAATCCCTCAGCGCCTTGCTTGAAATATCGCCTGTTAGAATGAGTGCCGGAACATTTCGGCGGAGTGCTTGCCGGATATCTTCAATCGCAACTATGCCATTCCCGCTTGTGGGAAGATTGTAGTCTGCGAGAACAACGTCGGGCATGAACTTCAGCCCTCGAACAATCGCGATTGCTTCGGCAGCCGTTGAGGTTGCAGCGACCACGTATCCAGTCTGCTCAAGCCCCATCTTGAGCAGATCGCGCATTCCGTTTTCATCTTCAATGATCAAAATCGACGCGGAAGACAGGGCAACCGCTTGACGCGAATGGTTATCGACGGGCGCACGCAGCAGCACAAGCGGCTCCCCAGCCGGTGCTCTATCGATCTCGATCATGAATGCGGAACCTTCATGCAATCGCGACCGCACCGCAATTTTCAGTCCCAAAAGGTCGCTGAGCCGCTTGACGATTGACAGTCCGAGTCCCAGACCACGGTCTTCCGCGCCAGCGGGTACGTCGAGTTGAAGATATTCCTGGAAGACGTCCGCGATATGGCTTTCGGGAATGCCTATACCGGTGTCCCAAACTTCGAACCGAACTTTTGCACCGACCCGGCGACAGCCAACCAGAATTTTGCCGCTCGGCGTGTATTTCAGTGCATTGGACAGAAGGTTGCGAACGATCTGCTCGAACAGACGGGGATCGGTGTGAACGGCAAGGCTGGACGGTACGACACGAAGTTGCAGCCCCGCCGCCCGAGCGGGATAATAAAATTCCTTGAACAGCCGCCCCAGAAGATCGCCGATCGCAAAGCTGACGATCTGCGGTTCCACTATCCCCGCTTCGATCTGGTTGATGTCAAGAACAGAGTTGAGTATGCCTAGCATCGAGGACAGCGTCTCTCCCATTCTCTGGACGAAAGTGCTCGTCTGCCCTTCCCCCACGCTCCTTTCCAAAAGCCCATGCAACAGCTTCAAGGTTTGCAGCGGCTGACGAAGATCGTGGCTTGCCGCAGACAGGAACTGCGACTTGGCCTCGGTCGCTCGCTCAGCGGATTTCTTTGCAGCTTCCCTGCTTTCGGCAACCTGTTTCTGGGCGCTCATATCGATGAAGGTGATGACGACCCCGTCGACGGTCTCGTTCTCGCCGCGATAGGGTTTGACGCGGCGGACATACCAGCGGCCGTCAGTTCCTCCTATCTCCCTGTCGACTGTATTGCCGTCGTGGAGGGTCGCCATAGCATCGGCTT
The DNA here is from genome assembly GCF_027956555.1 of Agrobacterium sp. ST15.16.055. Classification (NCBI taxonomy): domain Bacteria; kingdom Pseudomonadati; phylum Pseudomonadota; class Alphaproteobacteria; order Hyphomicrobiales; family Rhizobiaceae; genus Agrobacterium; species Agrobacterium sp. ST15.16.055. Next base: position 89,188 of record NZ_JAQKGN010000015.1, on the reverse strand, counting down.
GAAGCGTACTGTCGCCGCCAAAGCCGCTGAGGTCCGAGAGGGGGCGGCCGACATCGGACGATATAATCTTGAATACCGACCGGGTGGCTGGTGTGAAAAACCGTATACGAAGACTGGTATCCAGAAAGAGCGTCGGGACATCGGTACTATACAAGACATTTTGCAGATCGTTGGAAACTGCACGCTGACGCTCTAGTGCTTCGTGCAATTGATTGTTGAGAGCTGTCAGCTCTTCATTGAGGGATTGCAGCTCCTCTTTCGAAGTAACGAGTTCCTCATTCGTCGACTGATACTCTTCATTCAGAGACAGTGCTTCGGCGGTGATCTGCTTCTGTTCTTCGCCGGCAATTTCCAGATTGCGTATGGCGCCCTGCAATTCCGCCCGGGTCTCCTCCAATTCGAATTCAAGCTCGGTAATGGGCGACGCATCTGTCGTCGATAATTTCTGCGATCGGACAACCCTGTTGGCTTGCGCAGGATCTTCCACGAAACATATAAGGAACAGCTCTTCACCCTGACTGAACAGCGGCTCCACATGAATGCTGAACTCGCTATGCGCGCCGTTGCTGTCGAGTTTTACATTCTTGGCTACGAACGGCTTCTGATCCCGGGTCGCACGGTGGATCGCAGACCTGATCTTATTGTGGAGCGCCTTCGGTGTTATGGCGAACAGATCATGTGATGCCGGGCCTGAAGCGATCCGCAGGAACCTTGCTGTGGGGCCGATGGAATAAAGATATTCATACTTTCGATTAACGAGGACTGCGGCGGGCACGTAGCTACCCAGCAGAAGCTGGGCAACCGCGTCGGCATATGCGCTGCGCCTCGATGCTGAAGTCACCTTTCCTAGCGAAGAGGGAACCCTGACATTCCCGCCTTGGACAGCGCCGAACTGAAGATCACCGAACACTGGAAGTCCGATGCGCCGGTATACCCTTTCGGATTCCGAAATCAGCTTGAAACGGTCATCCATTCCGCCGACGGTTTCGGATTTTCCGATTAGTAAAATACCGTTTTCACGCAAGGCGAACCTGAAAAGCGACAAAACCTTTGCTTGGGCGTCTGCCTCGAGGTAAATCAACAGGTTGCGGCAGGAAATGAGATCGATCCTAGAGAACGGCGGATCGCTCAGGACATTCTGTACGGTGAATACCACCACGCCACGCAGCTGCGACGTCACGGTGTATCCGTTGTCGTCCCTCACGAAATATTTTTCCAGGAAGTCCGGCGCCAGCGATTTGACCGCCTCATGTGAATAATGTCCATCTCTGGCAATCGCGACCGCCGCGCCATCGGCGTCCGAAGCAAACATCTGTAACTGGAGACGAAGTCCCATGGACTGAATGAGCTCGAGGAAGAGAATAGCCAGCGAATATGCCTCTTCCCCTGTGCTGCAGCCAGCGACCCATACTCGCACTGTTCCGTGCGCGGCCTTTGCGCGGAGAATATCCGGAATAATGGAGTCGCGTAGAAAGTCGAACACCTTGCTGTCGCGGAAAAAGCTGGTGACGTTGATCAGAAGATCTCTGACGAGATTTTGGCGCTCTTCTCCGCTGTTTCCAAGCATATCAAGATATAGGTCTATGTCTTCGATCTCGATACCGAGAACCGCCATGCGTTTTTCGACCCGACGCTGGAGCGTTCCGTGTTTATAGGCCGAAAAATCGTTGGCTGTGGAAACTCTCAATATCTCGATGATCTGCCCCAGTTGGGGCATTGGGCGCTCCATCGAGTGGTCGGTTTGAAGCCGCGACAACAGCGCAATATGCTTGGCGATGGCCGCCGGCATCTCCGCGACGGGCAAAACGGTAGCGCCGATGCCCAGCGAAATAACGCTTTCGGGCATGCCATCAAACTGTGCCTCTTTGGGCTCCTGGACCAGAACAAGTCCCTTTAAGTCCTTGACTTGCTGGACACCGGATGAGCCGTCATATCCCGTGCCGGACAGGACGACCGCTATCGACCATGGTCCATATTCCCTGGCCATGGAACCCAGGAGAAAATCAAACGGCAAAGGTGCCTCATGCAGTTCCCGCCGGGGCGACAGATATATCCGTCCTCCGTCAACCGACATCAGGAATCTAGGTGGGATGACATAGACGTGCTCCGGCTCTATCAAAGCAAGATTGACCGCCTCGGTTACGACCATAGTCGTTTCGCTCGACAGAAGTTCTGCGAGTATGCTTTCATGCGACCGGTCAAGATGCTGAACGAGAAGAAACGCACAGCCGGTTTTTTCAGGCAACGCTTTGAGCAGGGCTCTGAACGCATTCAGTCCACCCGACGAAGCTCCGACGCCGACAATCGGGAACATCCTAACAGGACTTGCTTCCTGTGATCCGGACATCGAACCGGCGTCTACCTCGACAGTAGAAGGAACCTTGTTACTATCTGCATCGCGTTCCGCCATATTCACTCTCGTTAAAATTGACGCATATTCCAAACAAAAATCGACCCTTACGAAGCGTTGGGCGTGGTGGGTCAACGAAGTCTTGAAAGCAGCCATCAAGGCCTTGAGATCATTCGTCAGGGATACGTCGTCACCAAGCCCTGTCACGTGTGGGGTGCAGCGCGTCCGATTGTCGTAAGGTGCAATTTCAAAATGCGATAAACACGCATAAGTTGCTTACATCACAAACAAAAGTACGAAGGGAGGATGTTAAATCAATCCGGGCGCGATTATAATTCATCCAATATGGTTAGTGGTGGCGCACGAAAAATGACGATGGCCTGAAAGAGTTATATTTCTACAGTTCCGGCGTGTCTGAGTGTCTGCCCACATCATGCCCGATTGAACACCGCCTCGAAATCTCAATCAAAAGTGAGTAATTTCCGAACCTTTTCCAGTTGTGATACTCCATTGTAGGATGCCGGGGTAGAAATTCGGGTAGTGCCACGTCTGTTGATTTCTGGCCGATTTTAAATTCCGAAAAATCCAGACCGCAACAGAGGCTCTTCCGAAGTTCTGATTGATGACGGCGTTCCGGGTTGGATTACCTCAAACTTCCGTTGTGCCGAATCTTGGATAAGAAAACTCTTCGGTTGCGTCTCTGCCAAGCCAGGCAGATCCGCAAAGCACTCTTTAGCGCGGATAGGACATAACATGCTGACGTCAGTTCCCAACAACGGACAATTCCCGTCGAATTTCCATCTGGTTGCGCATTCTAAACCTATCGAAACTTCGGTCAGAAAGCTGGCGATCATCGACGACCGCGCGCTCGACCGTGAGTGTCTGGCGCAGAGCCTGATCGCATACGGCCTTGATATGGAAGTCGAGTTGTTCTCATCGCTTGACGACTGGAGACATGCTCCTAACGGCCATCATAGCGGCATCCTGGTCAATGTCGGACGCAGCGATTTTTGCGATGATGTATCCCTCCACGAGCTGCGGGAATTTATTGCCGATTACCCTTATCTGCCGGTCGTCATTCTAGCGGAAAACCGCGATCTGCGGCAGGTCATGAGGGCGTTTGACGCGGGAGTCCGGGGATACATCTCCTCGTCGATAGGACTGGCGGTGTGCGTGGGCGCCATCTCACTTGCATTGGCGGGCGGCGCTTTTGTGTCGGCTGAAAATCTGAGCGATCTCAGGCAGTTGCTCGTGGTTGCGGAGGACAAGGAACGCCAGCGCACGGCCATGTTCACCCAGCGTGAGGTCGATGTCATCAACGCCCTGACGCAAGGCAAGCCAAACAAGATCATCGCCTATGAGCTCAATCTTCGTGAGAGCACCGTAAAGGTACATATTCGCAATATCATGAAGAAAGTGGGCGCCAAAAACAGAACGGAAGTGATCTTCAAAATATCCGATCTCTTCAAAAACTAACGTCAGCGTGGCGCCGTGAACCTGTTTTTATCCTTAATTGCCTGCGGATGTCAGGGCCTGCACGATGCGAAACCATTGGAGCGATTATGACGAGAAGGTTGTACAGCTCCTCTAAGTCTTTCGGCTAGCATTCCCAACATAAAGACGGGGTAACGGCCACCGGGCCGGATACGGTAATCTCTGGTCATTGGACATATGGACCCGGGATTGCGCCATGCAAACTTTCGTCGAAAATTTCGAAAACTCGGATCGACTGCGCCTGCGCTCCCGCAATATCATACCGGGCGGCGCACATACTTACGCAAAGGGTGACGACCAGTATCCTGTCCTGTCTCCCGGCTTCATTGAAAGGGGGTATGGCTGCCATGTCTGGGATGTCGATGGAAATGAATATATCGAATACGGCATGGGCAATAGGGCTGTCGGCCTTGGCCATGCCTATGCCGACGTCGTAGAGGCGGCGCGTGCGGAACTATACCGCGGCTGCAACTTCACGCGCCCGTCAAAGATCGAGGTGGATTGCGCCTCGACCTTTCTCGATACGGTCCAGACAGCCGAAATGGTCAAATTCTGCAAGAACGGTTCCGATGCGACATCCGCTGCGATACGACTTGCGCGGGCCGTTACCGGCCGTGACCTGATCGCGCGCTGCAGCGACCACCCGTTTTTCTCCACCGACGACTGGTTCATCGGAACAACGGAGATGAATGCGGGCATTCCCCAGGCGATCCAGAATCTGGTCCTTGGCTTTAACTACAATGATCTGGCGAGTGCGCGCAGTCTGTTTGAACGCTTTCCTGGCCGCATCGCCGCCTTGATTCTGGAGCCGTCACGCGGTGATCCGCCGCGGGATCAGTTTCTTCACAAACTGCAAAAGCTTTGCCACGAAAACGGCGCGCTTTTCATTCTCGACGAAATGATCACCGGCTTCCGCTGGGATGCGGGTGGCGCGCAGAAGACATACGATATCGTCCCCGATCTATCCTGTTTCGGCAAGGCGCTGGGGAATGGCTTCTCGATTTCCGCCCTTGCCGGCAAGCGTGAGTTCATGGAACGGGGCGGTATCGATCAAACTGACGCCCCCCGCGTCTTCCTGCTTTCGACGACGCATGGTGCGGAAACGCATGCGATGGCGGCGGCCATCGCAACCATGCAGGTTTACACCCGGGAGCCCGTGGTCCCTCATCTGGTCCGACAGGGAAATGCGTTGCGTGCCGCCATTAGCCAGATCGCAATTGCGCACGGGCTCGATTCCTACTTCGGCATTCAGGGCCATTCTGCCTGCCTCAGCTACTTCACGCTGGACCAGACCGGAAAGCCGTCGCAGGCTTTTCGTTCGCTGTTTCTGCAGGAAACCATCCGTCGTGGCCTTCTCGCACCGTCTCTCGTTGTGAGCTACACGCATGAGGATGAGGATATAGCCATAACGCTTGACGCCATCGATGGAGCGCTGGCCGTCTACCGTAAAGCGCTGGAATATGGCGTCGACAAATTCCTGACAGGACGCCCATCCGAGGTCGTCTTCCGACGTTTTAACGGAAATGCGCAGCATCAGGCCAGCCATGAGCTGGCCATGGCCGACATATCGGAAAGCATCCGAAAGCCTTAACCGGCCGGGGCACCTAGACCGTTCGCATTATCGCTACAGCCGCTTTGCGCGGTGCATCGATCTCGCCTGAAAAGATACGCTCTTTGCAATCGAAAATGGATATTGAGGGGAAGTTTCATGCACGTTCTGGTCACCGGGCATCGCGGATACATCGGCTCCGTCATGGTACCCATCCTGCGCAAGGCGGGTCACGAAGTACATGGCTACGACACTGAATTCTACCATCGCTGCGCTTATGTTCCAGGCGGCCCCTTGCCGCAGGTCCCCGGCGTCTGCAAAGACATCCGCGATATCCAGCCTGCGGATATGGAAGGTTTCGACGCTGTCATTCATCTTGCGGCGCTGTCCAACGATCCGCTGAGCAATCTCAATCCGGAAATTACCTATGAGATCAATTATCGCGGCAGCGTTCGGGCAGCGCGAGCCGCAAAGCAGGCAGGCGTCAAGCGTTTCATCTTCGCCTCGTCGTGCAGCAACTATGGCGCCGCCGGCGAGGGACTGGTCAACGAGACGGCCGAGCTGAAACCGGTATCGGCCTACGGCACGTCGAAGGTCTTGGCGGAGCGGGAGATTGCAAGCCTCGCGGGCCCCGGCTTCTCACCGGTCTTTATGCGTCCGGCAACAGCCTATGGCCTTTCGCCCATGCTGCGTTTCGATATCGTCCTCAACAACCTGACCGCCTGGGCGGTGACGGAAGGACTGATCCTCCTGAAATCCGACGGGTCGCCGTGGCGCCCAATCGTTCATGTCGAGGATATTTCGCGCGCCTTTCTGGCTGCGCTCGAAGCGCCGACCGATGTCATACACAATCAGGCTTTCAACGTCGGACAGGATGCCCACAACTATCAGATCCGGGAGATCGCCGAAATCGTCGCTCTCACGGTGCCCGGATGCCGGCTGCAATATGCCAGCGATGCAAGCCCCGATACCCGTTCCTACCGCGTCGATTTTGGCAAGATCGCCCGTGCGCTTCCGGCGTTCAAACCGACATGGACGGCGGCCGCAGGTGCCGAGCAACTCTACCGGGCCTACAAGAGCGCCGGCCTGACAATGGCCGAATTCGAGGGACCGCACTATCAGCGGATCGGCCAACTCCAGAAGCTGATCGGCGACAAGGATATCGACATCAACCTGCGCCGCCCCATGGCCGCGCCGCGCCAGAACGGCGATATTACGGCATCGGTTTAAACAGGAGAGGCCCGGATGGGCAAGTTGGAGCCTAGTGCAAAGCTGACAGGCGAAGCCTGGCGAGAGGAAGGTATGGGCCAGACCATTCATGATCTGGCTTCCCGCCTGTTTCCGATCTGTCGTAGCATCACCGGCAAGGGCGTGTGCGACACGATCGATATCCTTAGAGACTATATCGATATCGAGCAGCGCGCGGTCCCGAGCGGGACGCGGGTTTTCGACTGGACGGTGCCCCAGGAATGGGTCGTCCGGGACGCCTATGTGAAGAACGCGGCGGGACGCAAGGTGATCGATTTTCAAATGTCGAACCTGCATCTCATGAACTACAGCATCCCTCAACGTCGCTCGATGCCGCTGGCCGAACTGCAAGCGCATATTTACACCCTGCCGGCACAACCCGATCTCATTCCTTACAAAACAGCCTATTACACGGATGCCTGGGGCTTTTGCATGTCGCATCATGAATTCCTCAAGCTAGAGGAAGGCGACTATGAAGTCGTCATCGACACCGAAAAGGTGTCAGGCAATCTGTATTACGGCGAATATCTGCATGTCGGACAAAGCACCAAAGAGGTGCTTCTCTTCGCGCATATCTGTCACCCGTCGCTCGCAAACGATAATTGTTCCGGCCTTGCATTGCTGACGTGTCTTGCCGCCGGCCTGAAAAGCAGGTCCACACATTACAGCTACAGGTTCGTGTTCGCACCCGGAACAATCGGCTCCCTGTCATGGCTTGCCCGGAACGAAGACGCGACATCGAACATCGCGCATGGTCTCGTAGTCTCATGCATTGGAGACGGGGGCGGGCCGAACTACAAGCGCAGCCGCAGGGGAGATGCACCGATCGACCGGATCGCCGCCTGCACCCGCTGCGGAGCGGATCGCAAACATCTGGCAATCGCCGACTTCATTCCCTATGGCTACGACGAGCGCCAATTCTGTTCGCCTGGCTTCAATCTTCCGGTCGGACTGCTGCAGAGAAGTGCTTTCGGAACCTTTCCCGAATATCACACCTCGGCCGACAATCTCGACTTCATACGGCCCGAACATCTCGACTCATCCTTTTGGATGATCATGGACATGATCGATGCTCTCGAAGACAACTGGACGCCGTTGAACCTTCGGCCCAAGGGTGAGCCACAGCTCGGGAAATACGGGCTTTTTCCTGCGATAGGCGGCCATAAGACGAATGACGACCGGACCATGGCCTATCTCTGGATACTCAACCTCGCCGATGGAACCAACTCGCTGCTCGATATCGCCGAAAGGTCTAAAATGCCGTTTGTCGATATTGCGAGCGCTGCCGGCAGGCTGCTTGAGGCAGGCCTTGTCTCGAACCTCGGCTTCCTGACGCGCTAGCCCTTCATTGCCAGGCCGGCCAACCGAGGTCCTTTTCCGATATGACGGAGGGTGGCGCAGGCCATTCAATACCGATCGCGGGTTCGTCATGGCGGACCCCGGCTGCGCTCGCCTCGGCATAGGGCACCGAAATCAGATAGGACACAGCAACGTCGTCGCTGAGCGACTGGAAACCATGCGCAAAACCTTCGGGAATATAGAATTGCGCGCCATTGTCGGCCGACAACACCGTAGCAACCCATTGCAGATAGGTTGGCGAACCGCGGCGCAGATCGACGGCGATATCCCAGATCGATCCTTTGACGCAGGACACCAGCTTCGTCTCCTGATGTGGCGGTCGCTGGAAATGCAGCCCCCTGACGGTGTGTTTCAGCTTTGACAGGGAAAGGCTGTGCTGAGTGAAATCAGACACCAGCCCGTTGCTATCGAATTCATGCTTGCAGAACGTCCTGGCAAAAGAGCCGCGACTGTCCCGGACGGGCACCGTATTGACGATCCAAAGCCCCTCGATCTTCGTCTTCTCAAACAGCATTCGGCGCTCCTGATGCAACCCCTTATCCAAGACGAATTCTCCGCCATTTCAGCGGCTCCGGAATACACCCACAGGCAGCACCATACCTTGAAGCCGGCTTGGCAAATAAGTCATCCTTTTGGTTGCCGAAACCAACGGCTGAAGAGCATTTTAGAGGATTATCATATCAACCTACGGCTTATGGATGACGTTTTCGAGCCGAATGCAGTATCGTCACTCACCCTGATCCATAGTATTTTTTCCAATTAATAAAAGAATTTTCCCAAATCCACTCGAAGACATTGCGATGAAATCAGGGGACGTCAGATGAATAATGAGGCGGTTTTTTCTGCACGATTGAACAAGACGCATAATATCAGGCTTTGCCGTCTTTGCAGCTCGCCATTGGTGCATACCTTTGTCGATCTTGGAATGTCTCCTCCCTGCGAAAGCTTCGTCGCAGCCGATGCAGCCAACGACCTGGAGCCATTTTATCCGCTTCACGCATTCGTTTGCGACGAATGCTTGCTCGTTCAGCTTCAGGAATATGTCGCGCCCGAGAATATTTTCACGGAGTACGCGTATTTCTCCTCGTTCTCGGACAGTTGGGTCGCCCACGCAAAGCGGTATTGCGACATGGTCATCGAGCGCTTCGCGCTCGATGACTCCAGTTTCGTTGTCGAGCTTGCCAGCAACGACGGTTACCTGTTGCAGCATTTCATGACCAGCAACATCCCGATGCTCGGAATTGAACCGGCGATCAACGTCGCAAAGGTGGCAATCGGGAAAGGTATTCCGACACTGACGGAATTTTTCAACGAGGCTCTGGCGACCGATATGGCGGCCAAGGGACAAAAAGCCGATCTCATCATCGGTAACAATGTCCTTGCCCAGGTGCCTGATATCAACGATTTCGTTGCCGGCATGAAAGTCCTGCTCAAACCTGAAGGCGTAATCACCCTCGAATTCCCGCATATCGAAAAACTTATCGCGGAAAACCAGTTCGATACCATCTATCACGAGCACTTTTCCTACTTCTCACTGCTGACAATAGAAAAAATGGCCCGCCGTCACGGGCTCAGGGTATTCGATGTCGAAGAGATCCCCACACATGGCGGTTCGCTGCGGGTCTTTTTCTCGCACGAGGACAGCAAGTTTCCGCGTGAAGCCCGCGTGGATAGCCTTTTGGAACGAGAGCTGAATGCCGGGCTCGACAGAATAGAGACCTATACGGCCTTCGCCGAAGCCGTGCGCCAGACCAAGCGGAACCTCCTGTCTTTCCTCATCCGCCTCAAGGAGCTGCGCAAATCCATCTGCGCCTATGGCGCACCGGGAAAGGGCAACACGCTGCTGAATTATTGTGGCATCGGCACCGATTTCATCGATTTTGCAGTCGATCGCAATCCTTACAAACATGGCCGTCTCACGCCGGGAATGCATATCCCAATCCGGCCCGTCAGCGAAATCGAGCGCATGAAGCCGGATTACGTCCTCATTCTTCCCTGGAACCTGAAGAATGAGATCGTTGCGCAAATGAACGATATCAAAAACTGGGGCGGGAAATTCATCGTTCCAATTCCCGACATATCCATCATTGATCCGAAGGAGTTGGCACAATGAAGGTCGTCTTGTTCTGCGGCGGCAGGGGAACCCGCATCAGGGAATATTCCGAAAGCGTCCCGAAACCGCTGATCCCGCTCGGGTCTCAACCGATCATGCGGCATGTCATGCAATATTACGCCCGTTTCGGGCATGAGGACTTCATCCTCTGCCTCGGCTATAAGGCGCACGTCATAAAAGAATTCTTCCTGAACAGTCGGCCGGAAAGCTATGCCGATTGCGTCATATCAAGCCCCGGACGCGTGGAGTTGCTCGAAGAACTGCCGAGGGACTGGCGGGTATCCCTGATCGATACGGGGATATGGCGCAATATAGGCGAGCGCCTCTGGGCCGTACGTCATCATCTCAAGGGCGAGAAGATGTTCCTTGCCAATTATAGCGACGGCCTGACCGACGTCGATCTCGATGACATGATCACCCAATTTGAAAAGAGCGACAAGCTCGCCTGCTTTCTGGCTGTCAGACCGCCCCTCACCTACCACCTTGCGGAAATAGACGAGAGCGGAAGGGTCCGGGAATTTCGGTCGTCGGAAACATCCGACATGTGGATCAATGGCGGCTACTTCCTGATGCGGCCGGAAATTTTCGACTACATGCGCGAGGGTGAGGAACTCGTGCTGGAACCGTTCTCCAGGTTGATTTCTGAAGACAAATTGATGGCCTACAAACACGAGGGTTTCTGGCGGTCAATGGATACGCTGCGCGACTGGCAGACGTTGGAGGCGATGGTCGAGCGCGGCGACATGCCATGGATTGGCGACGATGCGTCAATGGCACGCAAATCGTCAAACACGAAGCTGCTGCCATGAAAAACATGTCCCTCGCCTCCGCCGGTGATCGGCTGTCGATCCTTTGTCTGGGAGCTCACTCCGACGACATTGAGATCGGCGTCGGAGGCACGGTCCTCAGTCTGCTTTCAAAGGGCGTATTGCTTGACGTCTATTGGTGCGTCCTCAGTGCCGGCAACGAGCGGGCCCTGGAGGCACGCAGTTCCGCCGAAGCTTTTCTGGCAAAAGCAGCATCCTACTCGATTGAGCTGGCATCGTTTCAGGACAGCTACTTTCCCTCGCAGAGCCGCGAGATCAAGTCATGGCTGCTGACATTGCGTGACAAAGTCAGCCCCGACGTCATATTCACGCATAGCCGCGAGGATGCGCATCAGGATCACCGCGAAATCAACAGGCTCACATCCAACATCTTCAGAAATCACCTGATCATGGAATACGAAATCCCGAAATGGGACGGCGATTTCGGCAGAAGAAACGCCTACGTGCCGTTGAGCGAAGACGCGATGAACATGAAGGTCGAGCTTCTTCTGCAACACTTTGGAACACAGAGATCGAAGGACTGGTTCGATGCGGATACCTTTCGTGGCCTTGCGCGGCTGCGGGGAATGGAATGCCGTGCGCCTACACGTTTTGCGGAAGCCTTTACCGTCAGAAAGCTGACGTTCGCCTGAAACAGGCGAACGCCTTTTTGACGGTACAAAATCGGCGTTGTTCGGAAATTAAAAGAAACGAAAAACAATACAGGGGGCATTTTCGTCATGATCCATAACCACATCTCCGATAACCCGCCGGAAGGCGCGCCGCAGGCGATAGCCGATGCCGCCGGCTATATCGGCATCATAGATCGTCGCATGCTCGAGCGGGAATGCCTCGCCCATAGTCTCAACTATCAATATGCGGACAGGCGCATCCTGACTTTCTCCAACCTCGGCGAATGGCAGCAGGCACGTGCGGAAATCGGCATGCCTGCGGCGGTTCTGGTCAGCGTCTTACCCGGTCAATCGGCGGAAACAAACCGCGAGCTTGCAGAGATTGTCGCTGCGGTCTCCCCGGCCGCCGTCGTCGTGCTTTCCGACGATCAGGATATCAATACCATCCTCGATACGATTGCTCTTGGCGTGCGCGGCTATATATCGAGTTCCGTCAGCGTCGACGTTTGCGGCCAAGCGATCAGTCTTGCAATCGCGGGCGGCCGTTTCATACCGGCAAGCAGCGTCATGAACATGAAAAGTCTGTTTGGCCTTACGGCGCACGCATCCGTTCCACCGACGAAATTTACAAGCCGTCAGTCGGCTATTGCGGAAGCCTTGCGGTGTGGCAAGGCGAACAAGGATATCGCTCTGGAGTTGAACCTGTGTGAAAGCACAATCAAGGTGCATATCCGCAATATCATGAAGAAGCTTGGAGCAACAAACCGCACGGAAGTTGCCTGCAAGATTGGTGACATGGCGTACGACCGCTAAGCACACGCCATCCACCGACCGTTACCGAACGCCCCGCTTACAGCAGGAACCGTCATGATCCAGTCGTCATCATCTCCGGTTGAGCAGGAAGGTATTTCACGCTTCATAACCATCCTGCGGGAGCGGCGCAGAGCCGTCTTCATCTGCTTTCTCGCCAGTTTCGCAATCGCGGCAATTGGCTATGTGCGAACCCCCATCCGTTACAAGGCCGAGGCGACCCTCGCGCTTAATGTCCGAAAGCTTCAGGCGCTCCCCACCGAATCCGTGGTCTCTCCGCTGCCTCAGGAAAGCCCGGTGCTTCGAACCGAACTTGATATCATCGGCTCGAGGTCGATGGCCGAACGGGTTCTCGTCATCCTGCAAAAAGATCGACTGCTCGAAGGGCGGCAAACCAAATCCGACCGGGCTGACGCCAACGCGATCGTGCTTGGCAACGACGCCGAGACATCGAAAATGATCGATGACCTCATGACCAACGTTCGTGTGATGAACGATGGCCGGTCGTATACGATTTACATCTCCTATTATGCCGGTGATCCGGCGCTTGCCGCGAAAGTCGCCAATGCTTTCGGGGAAGCCTATATCGACTATCAGATCGACCTCCAGACAACAGCAACCCGGCGTGTGAGCACATGGCTCGGGGAGCGGCTGGTCAGTCTGCGGACTGCACTTGAGGAGTCCGAACGCCAGGCGTCTCAATTTCGCGAGAAATCCGGATTGATAGACACGGGTGGTCTTCCGCTGCAGTCGCAGCGTCTTTCAAGTCTGAATGTCGAGCTGACGACGCTACAGGCCAAGCTGGCGGGGTCAAGGGCGCGCTTGACCACAGCGCTCGAACTTCAGAAAAGCGGCGATGGGCTCGGGATCACCGAAGTTCTGTCCTCACCATCGATCCAGCTTTTAAGGGCCGAGCAGGCAAGGGTCATCAGAGCCATTGCCCAGATCGATGAAAGCGGCGCCGTCATGAGCCCGGAGCGGCCGCAATTATCCTCCCAGCTCAGTTCACTCAACAAGCAGATCGATTCAGAGATCGCGCAGATCATCGCTGCCTTGCGCAATGAGATCGAGGTCAACGAAAAACAGCGGCAGGAAGTCGAGTCCAGCCTCAATGACGTGCAACGCGCCATTTCAACGACTGACATGGCAATGGTTCAATCCGGGCAACTTGACCGGGAAGCGGCGGCAAACCGCTCGATCTACGAGACGTACCTCGCTCGCTACAAGCAGACCATCGAACAGGACGGTATCGCAACCGCCGAGGCGCGGATCATATCGAGCGCCATGCCGTCGCGTAAACCGACCAGTCCTGACGCGCGTCTGTGGGGCTTGGTTGCGCTTCTTCTCGGTTGCAGCACCGGTTTGGCGGCAGCTTTTATCCTGAATTACACCGACCGGTCCGTTGGCTCCATCACGTCTCTTCAGCAGAAAACCGGCCTCAACGTTATTGGGCGCATTCCGCGCATTTCCTTCAGAGAGTTCCAGAACACGCCCGGGAAATTCAGCAGCGGCGCTGCGGATTTCTACAGCGCGTTTGCCGACCTTCAGACCCACATACAATTGACCGAGAGCAAGGCGAACGTGATCGCCTTCACCTCTTCGGCCGATGGGGAAGGCAAGACGTTCGTGATTGCCAACCTTGCCAGATCTCTTGCGATGAGTGGCGTGAGACTGCTGCTGATCGACGCCAATCTGCGCAACCCGGCTCTCGGGGCGGAATTCGATGTCGGATTGACGTCGCATGTCGCCCAGGCGGTCAACCGTGAGGTGTCCCTGGACGACGTCATCCAACGCGATCAGGCCTCCGGGGTCGATATCATCGTCGCCGAGAAAAGCGACCTGCCGCCAAATCTTGTTCTTGGCAGCAAGCGCTTCGCCGGCCTGATTGCAGAGGCAAGACAGCGATATGAACTGGTATTGATCGAGGCCCCATCCGTTGCCCATGACCTCGACCTGTTGCGGATCGCCAGTCTGTCTGACGCCGTATCCTTCGTGGTCCGACAGGACGTCGCCGATGGCACGGGCATGAAAAACGCCGTCATCAAGCTGCGGGTCGCGGGTCGGTCGATCACGGGCATCATCCTCAACGGAATACGGCGCCCGAGAAAGCGTCAGCCCCCGGTCTGGCCGAGGATTTTCCGGGACTGGAACCCTCATTTCAAGCTGCGGAAACGGGCAACCAGTCTACGCCCCCCGGCTGTCGTCCATAACGAGAGGTGAAACATGCGCTTCGTGACAGGGTCCAGGGGTTTTTCCCTGATGATTGCCAGCACCACTTTCCTGTCTCTGATCGTTTGCCAGTTGCCGGCCGCGGCAGATGGCACCGAGTACAAGGTCGCTACCGGCGACGTCCTGACGATCTCCGTCTATGGCGACCCGGGCCTGACCGGCCTCTTCCCTGTCAGTGCAGATGGAACGATCGGTTATCCGCTTCTTGGCAACGTCAACGTGATCGACCAGACGGTGAACGAAATCGGTGCGCGGATCAGCCGCGATCTGGCAAGGCATGTGGCAAACCGCTCCGTTGCCGTCGCGGTCAAGGAATATGCTCCGATCTTCGTTGTCGGCGACGTCCAGAAGCCGGGAAAATATGAATATCGTCCCGGCATGATCGTGCTTGAACTCTTCGCACTCGGTGGGGGATTGCGCGAGTCGAATACACAGAGGGATACCTCGGGCATACAGTTGATCGCTGCCCAGCAGGAATATGAAGACATGTCGATGCAGCTCCTGTCGCAGGACATCCGGCGCGTCCGGCTGGAAGCGGAACTGAACGACACAGAATTCGAATATAAGGGGGACGAAATCGGACTTGTGCGGGATCGCGCCGCGCTGGAGAAGATCGTCGCATCTGAAACAAGTTTGTTTCGCCTTCGCCTGTCGGCGCAGCAGGACGAAAAAACCAATCTCGAAGTCCAAAGACAGAACTTCATCCAGGAAATAGACACGCTTCAGAAAAGCAACGTCATGCGCAGCCAGCAGCTTGAGTTGCTCGACATGGACGTCAACGCCTCGAAGGAACTTGTCACGCGCGGTGCGGCTTCGGAATCTGCCCTGAGAGAGCGCAAGCGCGAACTGCTGTCCATGAACCAGCAGGTGCTGGAATCGACATCGTTTCTGGCGCGCGCGCAACAAAACAAAAGCGAGGTGGAGCGACGTATTCTGGAACTGAAGAGCAAAAGGCACAATGACGCCGCAACCGAATTGCGAGAGACATCCCTGGACATCATGCGCCTGAAGAAAAAACTGGCCTTCAGCCTTCAATCCATGGCCGAGATTGGCTCGACGGCGCGGCGGGTTTCTAGCCTCGAGGACATGATCCAGACCAAATTCTTCATCGTGCGTCAGGTTGCAGGCACATACAGCGAAATCGCTGCCGACGAGCATACGCAGGTCCGCGCGGGAGACGTCGTCCGCGTCCGCCTGTCGGTATCCGGCAGAGATCCGGTTTCGGCAGCGGTCGTCACAGGAAGTGTCAACTAGAAGCGAGCGTATCTGTTGGGTTCCCGCACCGACTGTCAGATTGAACCGATCCGATACACGCAGATTTTAAGACCGCCCCTTGATACCTTAGAGCGTCTTCGGTCACTCGCAGGGCTCAACCGGACCCGGGTTCTTCTGCCCTTGAAGCCTTATCAAATGGCTTGTCGTAACAAATCCGATTGCAACGACTTCGGTTGTCGCCACCACTCATATAAATCCTGAATTCCGTATCTGAGTTCGACTGTCGAGGTCCAGCCAACCGCGTTGAGCCGCGAGCAGTCAAGCAGCTTTCTGGGGGCGCCATCCGGTTTGCTGGTGTCAAAAACGATCTGCCCCTCGTAGCCGACGATACCTGCAATCAGATGGGCGAGATTGCGGATGGATATCTCCCGCCCCGAACCGATATTGATCAGCGGAAAATGCGCCGATGATTTCATGAGGAAACAGCAGGCATCCGCCAGATCGTCCACATGGAGAAACTCACGCAGAGGACTGCCCGTGCCCCATAGCATAATCTTGTTCTGACCGCTGATTTTCGCTTCATGCATTCTCCTGATCATCGCAGGAATGACGTGCGAGCTTTGCGGATCGAAATTGTCGTTCAGTCCGTAAAGATTGGTCGGCATGACAGAGACGCAATTCAGGCCGTACTGACTGGAATAGAATTGGGAAAGCTTGAGCGCCGCGATCTTCGCAATCGCGTAGGCCTCGTTGGTCGGCTCCAGCGGACCTGTCAGAAGCGCATTTTCCGTGATCGGTTGTGCCGCGAATTTCGGATAGATGCAGCTAGACCCCATCCAGAGAAGCTTTTCGACACCGATATCGGCAGCCGATTTCATGATGTTCATCGCAATGAGCGTGTTGGTGTAAAGAAAGTCCGCCGGATAGGCCGCATTTGCTGCGATGCCTCCAACCTTGGCGGCAGCAACAAAAATGACCTCCGGTCTTGCCGCCGCCATCCACTGTTCGGTCTCGTATTGTCGGGTCAGATCAAGCTCGCTGCGAGAAACTTTGAGGATTTCGCAATTCTCGCGCTGGAGACGTCGCACGAGTGCCGAGCCGACCATTCCGGTATGGCCGGCAACCCAGACGCGCTTGCCATTCAAGCGGAACGGGATTTCTTTCGATTTATGCGACGAATTCATTTCTTCCCTCTTCCAACATCACGAGGCGAAGATCCGCTTCGACCATTTCCTGAACGAGGTCGCCAAAGGAAGTCGAGTGGCTCCAGTTGAGCTTCCTGCGCGCCTTGCTGGGGTCGCCGAGAAGAAAATCCACTTCCGCCGGACGAAAATATCTGGGATCGATTTCGATGATCGTATTGCCGGTTTTGGCGTCGTATCCCACCTCGTCACGGCCATCGCCATGCCACTCGATGGTCCTGCCGACCACGCCAAAAGCAAGCTCGACGAATTCCCGCACCGTATGTGCCTCGCCGGTTGCGAGCACGTAGTCCTCGGGTATCTCCTGCTGCACGATGCGCCACATGCCTTCAACATAATCGCGCGCATGCCCCCAGTCCCTCTTTGCGTCGAGATTGCCAAGACGCAGCTTGCTCATGAGACCGCGCTCGATGGCCGCAACGCCACGCGTGATCTTCCGGGTGACGAATGTCTCGCCGCGAATGGGGCTCTCATGGTTGAAGAGAATGCCGTTGGATGCGTGAAAGCCGTAACTTTCCCGGTAATTGACCGTCATCCAGTATGCGTAGAGCTTTGCCGCAGCATAGGGGCTTCTCGGATAGAACGGCGTACCCTCGTGCTGAGCGACCGTGCCCATCCCCCCGAACAGTTCCGATGTAGACGCCTGGTAAAACCGGCAGCGGTCGCCAAGGTTCAAGATGCGCATGGCTTCCAGCAGTCTCAGCGTGCCCAGCGCATCCGCATTTGCGGTATATTCCGGCGTCTCGAAGCTGACCTGGACATGGCTCTGGGCGCCGAGATTGTAGATCTCGTCAGGCTGCACCTCCTGAATGACCCGGCACAGGTTCGTGGCGTCCGTGAGGTCACCGAAGTGAAGACGAAAGCGAAGGTTTTCCTCGAAGGGGTCTTGATAAAGATGATCGATCCGGCCGGTATTGAATGAGGAAGACCGCCTTTTCAGGCCATGCACGATATACCCCTTGGCAAGCAGCAATTCGCTGAGATAAGCGCCGTCCTGCCCGGTTACGCCGATAATCAAGGCTCTCTTGTCTACCATCCACCACATCTCCCAGCGGTTCCGGCCCCGGATGGCGCCTCCTTGAAAGGTATAACGAGGCCCTGCGCATCGGCAGCATACCAAAAGGGAGAGGACAGCTGGTCAGGACTGGCTGATTCACCGTCCACCACGTCGATTTCTGCCTTTAAGAGGAGGCAGGGTGGGTATCCCCGCTACCGACTTAAGCCTTTTGGTCGGGTTGCAGGTCACGCAGGCCGTGCCAGACTTCAAAAATACAACGCCGGGTCGCGCACGATCTTTCCAATTGCAGGCAGCGCGAGACGACATCATCTACGGTTCATGGAGGCGGATTGGATGGGTACGTTCGCGACGACTTACGAGAAAACGCAGAACTTCAACTGGTTGACGCGCTTTCTGCATGCAGGCCGCTATCGAAAGCTGCTTGAGGTCCTCGAAACGGTGCAGAAGGACGTCGGCAATCGGAAGGTCAGAATACTGGATATTGGCTGCGGCCCCGGAACCGCTGTTGGACATATCCTGGAAAAATTCGACGTTGATTACGTCGGTATAGACTACGATCCAATCTTCATCGAGGCCGCGCGCAATCGCTACAGCAATCACGAAAACTGCCGTTTCATCGTCGGCGACGCCACCGACGAGAGCCTTTACGAAACGATCCAGGCCGACATCGTTATCGCGCTGGAAACGCTCGAGCATATCCACCTCAACCGCACGGTCCGCGTCATCGAGCATGTGTGCACGATCGTCCGTCCCCGGATTTTCCTGGTGACAGTGCCGGTCGAAGTTGGGCCAGCGGTATGGATCAAGAACTGGGGTTCCGCCCTGATGGGCTACAACCGGCAATCCGGCAACCTGAAAGAGACTTTTTGGGCAGGCTTATACCGGCTGGACCGGGTGCCCGCGCACCACACGTCACATCAGGGCTTCGACTGGCGGTGTCTGGCGCAGCTTATCCGGGTCAACGCTCCCTTGCGCGAAATCCGCAGCCTGCCTTTCTCTTTCGTTCCGCGCCTGCTCAGCCCGAACGTGGCGCTGATCGCCGAGCCAGTAAAATCGACGATCGATCTGGCCAACGATGACCCCGAGGCATGGAAGATCAATCACTGTCAAACCGCCTTTCAGCGTGTGCATATTGTCGATGAGACCGATGCTGCCCGCCACGCCAAATCCTCGGAAACATGGTCGATGCGTCTTAAAGGATTTTTGGGAATGACACTCGCCATCATGCCATTTGCCTGGCATCGCTGGTCTTACATTTCCATTTCGCCCGGTGAAGCGCAGTCATCCCATTTCCTACTGACGATCGACAAACACCTGCTGCCACCTCATCAATCCATTGCAGGCGACACGATCGTCCTTGCGGCGCAGGCAATTGTTCAACGCGCATCCGACGCCAGCTATCTGCTGACCTAGGGTGGGGATTTCCAAGCCGAAGCGAGGGCATGGAGAGGTCATCAAACCTACAGCGTCACGAGGCGATATTGTTTGAAGCGGCAAAAAAACGGCCCCTACGGCCCGCTTTTCGATATTGGGAAAGCTGCACGCGTCTCTTAGATGCGTAATGGGCCGGCGTCTAGGCATGGGCGTCGCCGGCTCGTGCCGATGTCGCGATAAAATGTCCCTCGGCGCCAGGCAAGCGACACAACGAGACAGGCATGAGAACCGAAATATCCTCCCAGAGGCCGGTGATCAGATACCCAATAACCAGACATTTGCCGTGATCATCTATCGACAGGTCGATCCGCAACCGGACACCGGGTCGTTTGAAGCCATGTTTTCTCGGAAGGGCTGGACAGGAATCTGGCGAAACGGCGTGTTCGACTATCACCACTACCACAGCGGCGCGCGTGAGGTTCTCGGCATCGGGCGTGGTCTAGCAACATTGCAGATCGGCGGCCCCCACGGTCAGCGGGCACCGGCCACAAAAGGCTCAAATCGTCCGCGGATTCTCAGGTCGTGAGCGCATATCCTGCCGGGCAGCAGGCTGACATGCAGAGCACAACGCCAACGCCAGAAATGTGCGCAAGAATAAGGTCGTTACCCAAGCCGAACACCGATCCAGTAACCGGTGCGTCAGGCGGTCTGGCCAAAATTTTGGTAGCCTCTTGTCTGGCGTTGAACGAACCCCGACGGGCAAAGTGCCCGATCGAGGCAGATTCGTAGAATGCAAGACACCTAGAGCGCGTCCACTTTACTCGTGGTCATATCCGCACGATTTGAAGTAGTTGGTGTATTCTTGCGGCTCGACCAAAGTGACGATCTGGCCACCCGAAAAGCTTTTGATCCCAAGGACACTCAATCTGACGTCACAGAGCCTCACCTCTTAACGACTGCGGTAAATCCCCTGCAGGCAACAGGCAACTGCTGCGGGTCATACTCACGGTTGACAATGGACAGGCACTTTCTCATGCTGGTTAAAACAGGAGAAAGGGAACATCCATGAGCATCCGCAAACGTTTTCTGTCGATAGGCGCGGTCGTCGGCGCAATTGCTCTCGGCGTCAGCTTGGCAGGGGCCCAGGCGCCAGTATTTTTCAGGATTGGTACCGGCGGCACAGCTGGGACGTATTATCCGATTGGCGGGCTGATCGCCAATGCCATTTCGGGTGCTGGCGATAAGGGTGTCACTGGACTGGTGTCCACTGCAGTCGCCTCGAATGGATCGGTTGCCAATATCAACGCCATCCAGGGCGGCTCTATGGAGTCCGGCTTCACCCAGTCGGATGTCGCTTTTTGGGCACATAGCGGCACAGGTCTCTACGAAGGCAAAGGCAAGGTCGAGGACCTTCGACTGATTGCCACCCTCTATCCAGAAACAATTCATCTGGTCGCCCGGAAAGATGCCGGGATCAAATCGGTGGCGGACCTTAAGGGCAAGCGGGTTTCTGTTGATGAGCCCGGTTCCGGCACCATCGTCGACGCCCGGATTGTTCTGGGGGCCTACGGTTTGAAGGAAAGCGACATCAAAGCCGAATACCTCAAGCCTGGCCCCGCTGGCGACCGCTTGCGGGACGGTGGACTGGACGCCTATTTCTTTGTCGGTGGCTATCCGACCGGTGCAATCTCGGAACTCGCGACGTCAAGCGGCATCTCACTGGTACCGATCAGCGGTCCGGAAGTCGACAAGCTGATAAGCGATTACACGTTCTTTTCGAAGGATACGGTTCCGGCCAACACCTACAAAGATGTTGCGGAGACACCGACGATTTCCGTGGCAGCTCAATGGGTAACGAGTGCCAAGCAGCCGGACGATCTGGTCTACAAGATCACTAAGGTCATGTGGAACGACGCCACCCGCGCAGCACTCGATGCAGGGCATGCCAAGGGCAAGATGATTACACTCAAGAACGCGACAACCAGTCTTGGTATCCCGCTCCATCCCGGTGCGGAGAAATTCTATAAGGAAGCCGGCGTCCTCAAATAAACGTTGGAAACCCGATTTGTGATGCGGGGACAGGCTGAGGCCGGTCTCCGTATTGGCCATCTATACAAATGCAAGGATTTCCGCATGGGCGACGATACGGCCGGCAAGGCCTCTCCGATGGAGCTGGATGAAGCACGGGCGCGCGAGCTTGAGGAGCAGTTCGATGCGGAAATCCGATTCCGGCGGCTGGCGCCACTCGCTGCCCGCTTGGTCGGAGCGCTGCTGATCGCATTGTCGATCTTTCATTATTACACTGCGGGTTTTGGCCTTTTGTCGGAGGTTATGCATCGCGGCATCCACCTGTCCTTTGTCCTCGGTCTGATTTTTCTCGTTTTCCCCGTATCACGACGTGGTTACGGCGAAGTGGCGGCCTCCACTGTGCTGCGGCCTCTGGGCATATCGCTTTTCGACTGGGCGCTGGCAATCGGTGCCGTAGTCGCCGTGATGCACGTGCCGTTCATCCCGCTTGACGACCTTGCCTTTCGTGTTGGAAATCCCACGAACACAGACGTCGTCCTGGGCGGCCTGCTGGTACTGGTTCTTCTTGAGGCGACCCGCCGTTCGGTCGGCTGGCCCCTGCCGATCATCGCCGTCCTGTTCATGGCCTACTCCCTGTACGGGCCATCGATGCCTGGCATCCTGGTACATCCCGGCGCGACCTTCTCGCAGCTGATCAATCACCTCTATCTCACCAGCCAAGGCATATATGGCATCGCACTCGGTGTCGTCGCCACCTATGTCTTCCATTTTGTACTATTCGGGGTTTTTGCCACACGCATCGGGCTCGGTCAGTTGTTCCTGGATTGTGCCGCGTGGGTCGCGGGGCGGTATGCTGGTGGTCCGGCCAAAATATCGATTTTCGGATCGGCGTTGTTCGGCATGATCTCCGGCTCGTCCGTTGCCAATACGGTCACAGTTGGCTCGCTCACAATACCGGCGATGATCCGGCTCGGCTACAAGCGCACCTTCGCCGCGGCAGTCGAATCCGCATCGTCCACCGGTGGCCAGATCACGCCGCCGATCATGGGTGCGGCAGCATTCCTGATGATCGAGTTCCTCAATCTCCCCTACACTACGATCATCCTGGCAGCGCTCGTTCCGGCTTTCATGCACTTCTTCGGAGTTTTGGTTCAGGTTCACTTCGAAGCAAAGCGCGAAGGTCTTCGTGGCATGACCGACGACGAAATGCCGGATCTCAAGGAGGCCTTCAAGCGCGACTGGCCGACCGTCATCCCCCTCGTCGTGCTGATCGGTATCCTGCTCTCGGGTTTCACACCATACCTCGCGGCATTCTGGGGAATAACGCTCTGCATCGCGGTCGGCCTCATCAATCCGCGCCGACGCATGTCGTTGACGGAGGTCTTCGAGGGACTGCGGGACGGCGCCAAGTACGCGCTTGCCGTTGGCGCAGCGGCAGCCACCGTTGGCATCATCGTCGGGGTCGTCACGTTGACCGGCGTCGGCTTCAAGATTTCCTACATCGTCACCACGACTGCAGCAGAAATAGCCGGCTGGATCGGTACGATGGTTCCGGCTGCCTGGTTCGGACCGCAGACACTGACGCTGTTGTTCACGCTGATTATGACTGGCGTCGTCTGCATCCTGATGGGCTGCGGTATTCCGACGACCGCCAACTACATTATTATGGCGACCATCGCCGCCCCGACGCTCGGTATGCTTGGCGTGGAACCTATCGTCGCGCATTTCTTTGTCTTCTATTACGGTGTTCTTGCCGACATCACGCCTCCCGTCGCGCTCGCCGCCTATGCGGCGGCAGGCATGGCAGGAGCCGACCCATTCAAGACCGGAAATACAGCGTTCCGTCTTGGCTTGGGAAAAGTCCTCGTCCCATTTGTTTTCGTGTTCTCGCCGTCGCTGCTGCTGGTGACAACCAACTTCTCTTGGGGTGATTTTACAGTTGCCTTCGTTGGCTGCGTGCTGGGCATTACATTTCTCGGGTCCGCCCTCTCCGGTTTCCTGCTTGTCAGAACCTTTTGGTGGGAGAGAACAATGCTGATCTTGGCGGCGATCCTGTTAGTCGTTCCCGAACTCGTGTCGTCGCTCATAGGACTGCTTTTGGCCGCTCCTGTATTAGGGCGGCAATTCACCGCCGCCAGACAGATGAAGGTGTGAGAATTGACCGTCATCGCTTCTCTGCGATCCCCCGATCGAAGAATTTGCCTGTGACGATCCCAACAATACCCTGCCGCCACCACGTTCTTTGGCGTCAAACTTTGAATGAGAATGGAAATCCCAATCAGGAACGTCATTATCGAGACGAGGACTTTTGGGTTCGAGCGAATAACGTTCCCGGTAGTTGTGCCTGAGAGGCTGACTCGAAAAAGAACTCAATAAACGTAGGGTGCCAGCCAACGGCTGGCTATCTTCAATACATGGATGGCGGCCACAAAATCGGCACGGAATACAAGCCGCTCCCACCATGCCCAATCTTGCATCGTGCTGGAGGAGCAAGCAAAGCTGCGGCACGCCTCTCTCAAAGGCCAGCGCCGTCGTCTACTGGTCGACAGCGACGAGGAACTAGAGGTTCTGGCCGAGATCGAGGGGTTGACCAGCGCCCGTTTGCTCGCCGAGCGCGGCCGCAATCCGCATCTCGATCCGCGAGAGCTTGCCTGGCGGCGGCGCAACCGTGATCTCAGGATCTACGGCGACACGCATGTCAATGCGGCCTTCACCTATACGCGGACAGGAGGCAATCGCTTCAACTCCGAAGATCGCGGAGCCTGGTATCGCGCCTGGGACGTGATGGTATCGGTCGCGGAGGTCGCATGGCACAGAACCCGCGAGCTTCGTTTCGCCGGCTCGTTCCATGACAGCGCCCGTTATGTCGAACTGATCTCCGACTTCATCGGAGAATTCGACGACCTGACCGATGAACCCGAACACGCCGCGCTCAATCCGGACCCGGAGGTTGGCTATCTCGAGGGACAGGAACTGGCCGCCCGGTTGCGGAGAGATGGAAGCCGCGGCCTTATCTATCCCTCCGTCCGTGCGCCCGTCGGAAACTGCCTGGTTTGTTTCGATCCGGGGGCTGTCCAGAACGTCCGGCCCGGCGCGTCCTGGGATCTAATCTGGCAAGGCGCGCCGGACTATTCGATCGTCGCAATCTCGTAGCAGCGACGAAGCACAGGTTTCCGCGGGATGGTCGACTGCCGGTTACGACGTCACCCCCTCATCTTCGGGAATGAAGCCACCGATCTGGCGTTTCCAGAGCCGTGCAAACAGCCCGTCCCGCTCGACCAGTTCGTCCGGTCGTCCCTCTTCGACAATCCGGCCGTGATCCAGCACGATAATCCGGTCCATCCGTGCAATGGTCGACAGGCGATGGGCGATGGCGATCACCGTTTTGCCATCCATCACAAGATTGAGCTTCTCCTGAATGGCGGCCTCGGACTCGCTATCAAGCGCGGAGGTGGCTTCGTCGAGGATCAGGATAGGCGCGTCTTTCAACAGCACGCGCGCAATGGCGACCCGCTGTCGCTGCCCGCCGGAAAGCTTGATGCCACGGTCTCCGACAAAAGCGAGATACCCTTTCCGACCCTCACTATCGGCGAGATCGGCAATGAAGGCATCCGCCTTCGCCACTTTCGCCGCCCGCTCGATATCTTCCAGCGTCGCATCCGGCCGACCATAGCGAATGTTATCCCCCACGGACCGGTGCAGCAGCGCCACATCCTGGGCAATCACCCCGATATTGCGGCGCAGGCTCGCCTGCGTAACATCACGAATATCCTGACCGTCGATTCGAATGGCGCCCTCCTGAATGTCGTAGAACCGCAGGAGCAGATTAACCAGCGTGGTTTTTCCCGCGCCGGACAGACCTACAAGTCCGACCTTCTCCCCGGCGCGCACGGTCAGCGACAGATCATCGATAACCGGCTTGCCAGACTTGTAGGCAAAGCGGATATGGTCGAAATCGATGTTCCCATGTGAAACACTCAGCTCCGCAGCACCTGCCCTGTCGGTTATGGTCGGTGGTGTCGTCATGACAGGCATGGCATCCTTGATGGTCCCAATAGCCTGAAATATTTGCTGCCCCATCTGCAGGAAAGTGAATGTGTGCCCCGACAAGCGTTGCAGGATATAGACGGCGCCGACGAATTCCCCGACCGTGATGAAGCCCTTCACCAGACCGGAAAACCCCACCGACAGGATCGCCAGCCACAGCGCCATGTTAAGCGCCACGACAACCAGCTCCGACGCGCGGTAAACACGCTGCTCCCTGTGCTGCGTCTGCACCGCCTTCATCAGAACGCGACGAATAGCGCCCGCCTCGCTGTCTTCGGCGGCGAACTGCTTGATCATCTGCATGTTGCTGTAGAGATCGGTGATCGCCCCCGAGACAAGGCTCTTTTGTTTCGCCGAGCGCCGTGACCGCTCCGTGAAGACGGGAGCCAGTTTAACGGCGAGAACCACATTTAGCACGATCCAGATGAACACCGGCAGCGCCAGCTGCCAGGACAAGGCGGCAAGGAGCGCAAGAGAGCCGATCATTTGCAACAGGAAACGAGGCCCGATCTGGAATGCGTTGATGATCTGCTGCTGAACTGCCGACGAAACTTGCGAGAGACGCGAGGTAACCTGTCCCGCATAAAGCTCATGGAAAAATGCCAGATCCTGCCGCTCCACGGCTTTGTGGCCCTGCCACTGGATGGCCGCGGGCATGGCGATGCCGAGCGTGTGCGAATTGAGCGTATTGAGAAGAAATGACGCCATCGGCATCGCGGGAAATATCAGCAGTCCGAGCGCAGCAAGCAGCGGCCATTCATTGCGCAAGAAAGCCTCCGCACCCTGCGCCGTCACGCCATCGACGATCACGGACAATCCCCAGATAATCGACAAATTGATGGCTTCGACCGCCATGGAGGACAGGGCAAGCGCGATGAGGACGCCGCGAAACATCCCGATGAAATGCAGCAGTACCGCCACGGGGCCTTTTGACGGCAGCGGCCGGAAGGGAATGTCGAGCGGCCGTATCAGCCTCTCGAAAGGGCGAAAGATCGTATCTGAAATCGACATGGGCCTCTCGGATCGCGGTTTGGCATCGACGGGGAGGAATCAGCTACGCGTCCGTCATGGAACCATGCGTGGCGCTCAAGCTCAATTACCGGATGTATTTTTTGCCAGAGCTCGTGATTGAGGCTCGGCGAGGGTTGCGCTTGAAATGTTGTCCACCCGGCGAAAACTGTTCCGCGATTGTAGCTACAATCGCGCGATTGCCCATGGGTTACACGTGACAAAAGTCGCAACAGTACTCCTGACAAAGCTCCCCGCGATCCGCGTTAAACCGCCAACGAACCGGAACACCCAGGTTATGTAGATAGTCTGTTGGAGCGTGCATCAAACTACTATCGACTGCACGCCTTGATAGGAATCGAACGGCGTCGACCCACAGCGAGGCGCAGGCGTCGGCAAAGTGGGTGCGCTCGAGGAAGCCCTGCCCGGCCGGCGAACGGGCAATGCGCTCGTCGAGACGCGTCAGAGCGACACCGGCGTCAAAAACCGGCCGCATCAGGGCCGTCATGCTGATTTTCGCGAGATCGTAAGCCATTGAAATCATGGTAAATGTTTTCCTAAAAGAACTCTATATAAATATTACGGCTCCTCACATGGTATGATTGGGAGTTGAGCTTCTACCCATCGATAAGTATCTCGTATCAACAATAGAGTTCTATTTCGCTATAATAGCCGATAATTCTACATATTATTGGTAACCAATGAATTTTCACTCGGCACTACGATTTTTAGCTGAATTTAATTCAAAAATATATTTTCATCATCTAAAAGCCCATTTACGAATCCCTCCTTTGGAGCTTAAGCATTCCCGAACATAGTCGCGTGGACAAGAACTCAATTTGCCCGTCGCTATTGCTTGAGTTACCGCCTTTATCATCCTCACAGCACAACAGGTGACGGCAACAGTGGGTAGGTGCAGTTGCAGGGTTGATTTCTACGGAAAACCTTACGGGGGCCACTGGTCCCCGTCGGCAATCTTGTTAGTCACAGGCCCCGCATTGTCCGGGTCAGGCTCCGTATGGCACCCAGATGTTCTTCACCTGAATCGCCCTGCGCAAATAGTCACGGCCCTGCCCTTGTGTACGGTCAAGCCAATCGGGCTGTCGCCCATTATTGACCCAGGTGGCCTTCAGGTTGCCCGCAGAAGCTTGCTCGACCATCGCGCTTCCGTCAGCCGATCCGAAATACCAGATAGCTGCAACCTCATCATGCTCCGCCAGCGTCTTTGCAAGCAGATCGCGTTCGCCAGTGACAATATTGATGACCCCGCCGGGTACATCCGACGTGTCCAGCACCTGATAGAAATCGCCGGCAATCAATGGATGGCGCGATGACGGGATGACCACGACGCGATTACCCATGGCAATTGCCGGCAGCACCAGCGACACCAGCGAGAGGAGCGGCACCTCATCGGGGCAAACGATACCGACGATGCCCCACGGCTCATTCATGGCAAGCGTGACGTGACGCGACTTGGTCGAGTGCACAGCGCCATCGAACTTGTCGGCCTGGGCGGCGTAATAGGAAATGCAGCGCAGAGACACGTCGAACTCGTCCCTCGCCTTCTTTTCACTCACACCGGTGCTATCGATGATGCGGGCAACGAATTCGTCGCGCCGTGTATCGAGGTTCTCCGCGAGATAATAGAGCACCTGCGCGCGGTTATGCGCGGTTGCGGAACTCCAACTGCCTGCCTTTGACGCGGCTTCGACAGCATTGCGGATGTCCTTGCGGTTGCCTATTCCGGCCATGCCTATCACGGCGTTGCCCTTGCCGGTCACCGAATAACTGTAGCCGCCATCGGGGCGGGCCTGCTTGCCGCCGATATAGTTCTTCATGGTCCGATCAAGGCCATCGATCGCCATTTTACTGTCAGCATTCGGCAATGCTGATGGTTTGAAGGCTTCAGCGGGCTTTGTGACCGGCACGTTCTTTTCCCAGTCTGCCGCCAGATATTCGTAAAGCCCTTCGCGCGCACCTTCACGGCCGAAACCGCTTTCACGGTAGCCACCAAAACCTGCACCGGCGTCCAGCATATTGGTACAGTTGATCCAGACCACGCCTGCTTTGACCCGGGCAGCCAGATCAAGCGCGACATTGATGTTTTCCGACCAGATCGAGGCGGCAAGGCCGTAACGGGTGTTGTTGGCCAGCGAAACGGCTTCGTCCGGCGTGCGGAATGTGGTTGCCGCGGCGATCGGGCCAAAGATTTCTACCTGGCAGACCGTCGAGGCCTGATCGACATCTGTGAAGAAGCCGGGAGCGACGTAATTGCCAGTAGACGGCAACGGGTTGGAACTCTGCCAGAGTTCACCACCCTCCTCCACGCCCTTGCGAACCAGATCCGTGATGCGTTTCACCTGCGTGGCGGAAACAATCGCGCCGACATCAGTCGACTTGTCGAGCGGATCGCCGACCCGCAGGGTTTCCAGCCGCTTTTTCAGCCGGGCATAAAATTTCTCGGCGATACCCTCCTGCACCAGCAGGCGGGAACCGGCGCAGCAGACTTCGCCCTGGTTGAACCAGATCGCGTCAACAACACCTTCAACCGCCGCATCGAGATCGGCGTCCTCCAACACGATGAAGGGTGACTTGCCGCCCAGTTCCAGCGACAGCTTTTTGCCCGAGCCGGCAATCTGCTCGCGAATAACGCGGCCGATCTTGGTCGAACCGGTGAATGCAACCTTGTCGACGCCGTCATGGCCGCAGATCGCAGCGCCTGTCGACCCATCGCCCTGCACGATGTTGACGACACCGGCCGGAAGGCCAACCTCGTGGCAGATTTCCGCAAACGCGACAGCCGTCAGCGGCGTCAGATCGGCGGGCTTCAACACCACGGTATTGCCGGCCGCAAGCGCTGGCGCGATCTTCCAAGCCAGCATCAGCAGGGGGAAATTCCACGGGATCACCTGACCGCAAACACCGACCGGCGAGAAACCACGGAACTCGTCTTCCACCATTTCAGCCCATCCGGCGTGATGGTAAAAGTGTCGCGCGACAAGTGGAATGTCGATATCACGGGTTTCGCGAACCGGCTTGCCGTTATCCATCGTTTCCAGAACGGAAAGGAAGCGCTCGCGCTTCTGGATATGGCGGGCGATGGCGTAGAGGTAACGGGCGCGTTCGTGACCCGACAGTTTTGACCATTTTCCGAAGGCCGCGCGGGCGGCCTTGACCGCCTGATCCACGTCTTCCTCATTGCCACAAATAATGTCCGCAAGCTTGTCCCCGTTTGCGGGGTTTGAGACGGCAATCGTCTTGCGGCCGTCGGGAGAAACAAACCGGCCGTTGATATAATGTCCGAACGAACGTCCGTGAGTGTCGAGCCACTGCTTCACATCACCATTGGCTTCGGGGGAAGGTCCATATTCCATGGTTTCCAAAATGTCCTTAATGGGTCGCATTTTTCAGTCCTTATGCGGCAGCGTGATGGTGAGCGCTGGAATAGCGGCCGGTTACGAAATGTTCGAGCTGCCGCTCGATATCGCCAAGCATCGAACTGGCGCCAATGCGGAACAGGTCCGGCTCCAGCCAGCGATTGCCCAGCTCCTCCTTCATCAGCGTCAACCACGACAGTGCGTCCTTTGCCGTTTTTAACCCGCCTGCGGGTTTGAAGCCGACCATCTGGCCGGTCAGTTCGCCATAATCGCGCAGTGCCCGTACCATGGTCAGACTGACCGGCAGGGTGGCGTTGACCTCCTCTTTGCCGGTCGAGGTCTTGATGAAGTCCGAACCCGCCTGCATCGCCACCATCGAAGCGCGATAAACATTGGTCAGCGTGTTGAGATCACCCGTCGCCAGGATAGCCTTCATATGGGCGTCGCCGCAGGCTTCACGCATCGCGGCAATCTCGTCGTAAAGTGCTGTCCAGTTCTGCGTCAGAACGAACTCGCGGGTTATGACGATATCGATCTCCCTGGCGCCTTGCTCGACGGCATAGCGGATTTCGGCCAGCCGTTGCGGCAGCGGCGTCAGGCCGGACGGAAAGCCCGTCGCCACCGATGCGACCGGAATAGCCGTGCCTTCCAGCGCCTTGACGGCGTGGGGCACCATGGTCGGATAAACGCAGACGGCGCCGGTGGTGATACCGGCATCTGCAAGGCCTAGTGCTTCGAGAATGTCTTCCCGGACCGGACGGCGCGCTTTCGCGCACAGGCGGCGCACACGGCCGGGCGTGTCGTCGCCGGAGAGCGTCGTCAGATCGATGCAGGTGATGGCCTTGATCTGCCAGGCGACCTGGTATTCCTTCTTGACCGAGCGCCGGGCAGTGATTGTCGCGGCGCGCCGTTCGGAGGCGCTGCGATTGACCGATATATCCTCAAACCATTCCGGTTTGAGAGCGGTGCCATTGTTTCTGGGAAATGCTTCGCTCATTTTCTGTCCATTCTTCTGGTCAGGCTGCGGCATTGGCATGGTCGCGGCAAAATGCCTCGAACTCTTCAAGGCTGGCGTAGGCCTTCTGTGTTCCGGGACGGGTGATGGAATGCGCCGCGTAAAGCGATGCCTTCTTCAGGGAGGATACGACCTCGTGCGTTTCGGCGTAAAAGCGGGCAAAGGAGCCGATAAAGGCATCGCCCGCACCAGTGGTATCCTTGGGGGTTACTTTGACGGGTTCGATGTTGACGATCTCATTTGACGTAATCATGCGCGCACCGCGCCCGCCCAGGGTCACGATGACGGTGCGAATGCCACGAGCGATCAGCGAACGGGCGGCTGTGACGATGTCTTCGTCGGTATCGGTCGGCAACCCCGACAGCAAGGCGAGCTCGCTCTCGTTCGGCACGAGGAAGGTTACCTGGCGGATGCGCTCAGGATCGAGATTGGCAGCGGCAGGCGCGGGATTGAGGATCGTCTCGATACCGTTCTGGGCTGCAAATTCGACAGTATGGTAGACGGTCTCAACTGGCACTTCCATCTGCATCAGGATCAAGCCGCACTCTTTGAGATCGGCGGCCGCCTTGTCGACCTCAACAGGTAAAAGGTCGGCATTGGCTCCCTTGACGATGAGGATGGAATTCTCGCCTGATTGTTCGACGAAGATCGGCGCGACACCGCTGGATTTGCCGGCAACCTTCACCACATGACGCGTGTCAACGCCAAAGCTCTCGAGGTTGCGGATGGTGTTATCGGCGAAGACATCATCACCGACCCGGGTGACCATCATCACTTCAGCACCAAGGCGCGCCGCGGCAACCGCCTGGTTGGCACCCTTTCCGCCGCACCCCATCTCGAAGGTGGGCGCCTCGAGTGTCTCGCCCGGTCCGGGCATACGGTCCACGTAAGTGATGAGATCGACCATATTGGAGCCGACGACCCCGATTTTCTTACTCATGCTGATATTCCCTGCTTATCTGTTTTAAAGGGCGCTGATCCTGGCGCCGAACTGATCGGCGGCAGCGCAGTCGAGATAGCCCAGCCGTACAGGAAACACCCTGCGTTCACCCGGTGATAGTCTCTGCACGTTGTTCTTGGCCTTCTCCGCCAGATAGCCTTCCGGCTCGCAGGTGGATGGCAGGGCAAAAGCGGCAACCTGCGAATCCCCATTGACCAGGATCCAACGCACTGTCTTGGGGAAGGCCGCGAGCGGATAGGAGATGGCAAAGCCATCTCCCTCACGTCGTTGCATCATCAGATGCGTCAGCCCCTCACCGTCCGCCGGCAGGCCGTTGACGTAGAACACCTGTTCGGGGTCGTAACGTTGTGGTTCGTCGAGCACTTCCATGGCCGAAGGCTGCCTTGCCAGCGTATCCAGCAGGGAAAGGTAATCGGGATTTGGTGTGACGTGGCCGGGTACGACCGTTCGGACCTTCACCTGCTCGGGCGTGTAGGGCACCGGCTGAACGATTTGCGCACCCTCGGCATAGGCAAAGTTCACATGGCACATATACATGAGATCCATGGACGCTGAAGACAGGTTCTGGATGTCCATGACCATGTCAAAAAGCGTTTCCTCAGCATGCAAAGTCACGCTGGGTCGGGCCAGATAATTGGCACCGAAGCCCATGACATATTCGACTTCGCCTGTTACCCGAACATAGGCGCCGCGCGCATCGTGACCGATGACGAAACCAGCCTTGTCCATGGCGGCACAGGGCATTTCGCCATGCAGGGCATGATTATCCTGCGGCGACGGGCAGCCGTTTCGCAGCATGCCGCTATGGAATGCAAAACATCCGTATGTCTCAACAATTGAACCGGCAGGTCGCGGCATCGAAAAGCGGCTTCCCATAGTCAGGTCCACACCGTTGAACTCAACGCTCCAGATCATCTGCCCCATGAATGGCAATATGACGATCCGGCCGTGGCGGTTCTCCAATTGCAGCGCCTCAACGCCGGTGGCGTAGCGGAAGGTGGTAACCTTCAGCCCATCGGTTGCGGCTAGAAGATGCGGGAGATCGGTGAAGTCCTGCCTGCGAAGATGAAATTCTGTTACCTGCATGGGCTCACCTGCCGGGGTTTCGCCATGCATTGATGGCGATGACGAGAATGAGGAATGCGCCCCAGATGAAGTCGATAAGGTGGTTGGAAAACCGCATCATCTGAAAACCGGAGGACAGCAGCATGAGGGCGATCAGCGCAATGGCGATGCCGAGAACCCGCCCCTTCCCGCCTGCCGGGTTTGTGCCGCCGAGAACGGCAATCAGCACCGCCTGCAGCAGATAGGACGCGCCGTAGTCGGATTTCGCTGCATTGGTCCGCCCGGAT
Organism: Agrobacterium sp. ST15.16.055; assembly: GCF_027956555.1. Lineage (NCBI taxonomy): Bacteria > Pseudomonadati > Pseudomonadota > Alphaproteobacteria > Hyphomicrobiales > Rhizobiaceae > Agrobacterium > Agrobacterium sp. ST15.16.055. The sequence goes on along the minus strand of NZ_JAQKGN010000015.1, from coordinate 56,001 downwards.
AGAATGATGCCCGCCAGCGACGCCAGAACGCCGGTCAGCATATAGGAATAGAGCATCATGCGATCCTTGCGGATGCCTGCAAAGACGGCTGCCCGCGGATTAGTGCCTATTAGCATCAGGTTAATGCCGAGCGTCGAGCGCGTCAGCAGGATCGCCACGGTGATGCAGACGCCGATGAACAACAGAAACGGCGTCGCTATACCCAATATCTTGCCGTTGCCGATCCAGTTCCACGCGTCAGGAAATCCGACGATTGCCGGGCCACCGGTCAACACCAGCGCCAGCCCCATCAGAACCTGACCTGTGCCGAGTGTGGCCAGTATCGGGGTAATACGCAGCTTCGCGACCAAAAGGCCGTTGATCAGACCGGCCAGCAGGCCAACCGCCATGGCGAGGACGATGCCAAGCCCGGTGGAAAACACAACACCCGAAGTGGAGGATTGCCCCGCCTGAACCATGGTGGAATGGAAATAGACGCCGGCGATGATGCCCGCCAGATTGGCAATCCCCACCACGGAAAGATCGATGCCACCGGTCAGCATGGCAATCATCATGGCGATGGAGAGGATCCCCAGTTCGGGCATGATGTAGCTGATGGATTCAAAGTTGTAGTAGTTCAGGAACTTGCCCGGGTTCATCCAGGTCATCAGCGCAAAGACGATGACGGTGATGACAAGAAGCTGAATGATGTTGCTGTCGTTGCCGAAAAGCCGACGTATGTCGAACGAATTTTTCATGATGCGCTCTCCCGTCACGCTATGCTTTTACGGTCGCGCCATGCCGTGATGGCAGTGGCAATGATGATAATCAGGCCGACAACGACGCGCTGCCAGGTGGTGTCCACTTTCATGATGATCAGCGAGTTTTTGACCATCACCAGCATGAACACGCCCATCAATGTGCCGAGAACCGTGCCGCGTCCGCCAAAGATTGACGCACCGCCCAGAACCACGGCCGCGATCACGTCGAGTTCGAGACCGACAAAATCACGCGGGTTGGCAAGCCAGATCATCGACGAATGCAGCAGGCCCGAGAAGCCCGCCAGCGCACCGGCGAGGCAATAGACGAAGAAGATCGTCGCACCTGTATTGAAGCCAACACGTTTGGCTGCTTCAGGAGAGCCGCCATAGGCATACACGCTGCGCCCGATCATGGTGTAGGTAAGGATGAGATGAATAACCAATGCCAGCCCCAGATAGACCAGGAACATCGCGGTCAGGCCGAAAGTCGATCCAGTGGCCGACGTCAGCGAGATCACATCGGTCTTGCCGAACTCGATCAGTTCCTTTGGCATCTTGTTGATGTTGACGATGCTGGTACCGACGAGGCCGAGAACCAGACCACGCACAATCGAACCCGTCCCAAGAGTCACAATCAGCGGGATCATCCTGAAACGATGGATAATGAAACCGTTGAAAGCACCGAGAACGAGCCCAATCAGCGTTGCCGCAACAAAGGGAATGAGCACGCCATCATAGCCGAGATAGACCATGCTGCGCACGGTCAGATACATCGCCGCAATGGCAAAGGCCGTGAACGATACGTCGATGCCGCCGGAAATCATCACGAGTAATACGCCGAGCGCCATGATGCCGATCACGACATTGGAGCGCAACAGGCCGAAGATGTTGTCGAGCGACCAGAAGGCTGGATTGATGAGACCGATGATGATCATGGCCGCGAGCAAGACGCAGGCGATAATAAATTCTGTGCTTTTCAGGAATTTCATGTCTTGCGGCCCCTCAATTCAGCATCTTGAGCCGGTCGTTAACGGCGTCTTCGGTCATGCTCTCTCCAGACAACTCGTCAACGAAACGGCCGCGATGCATGACCAGCACGCGATTGCAGTTCTGCACCAGTTCCGGCACATCGTCGGAAATCATCAGCACGGCGAGGCCTTCCTTTTCGGCCAGCTTGCGGATGATGGTATGGATCTGTGCTTTGGAACCGACATCGACGCCAACGGTCGGGCCGTTCAGGATCAGCACTTTCGCGCCCGTCAACAGCCAGCGAGCCAGAACGACGCGCTGTGCGTTGCCACCGGACAAATGGTTGACCGGCGTGTGCGGTCCCGGCGCCACGATCTGCATGGCCGAGAACATTTCGCGGGTCGTCTCGTCCGCCTTTTTGCGATTAATGAAAAGACCTCGAACGAATTTCTCTATCGACGTGACAATGATATTGCGCTCAATGGATTGCGTCAGGAATAGCCCCTCGGTCAGGCGATCCTCCGGCACATAAGCGACGCCGCAAGCAATACTCTCCTGAACGGTCCTTGGGTGAACCTCGCGGCCTGCAAGGCGCACTGAACCGGTAAAATCGGGGCGCATGCCAAACAGCGCCAGGGCAAGTTCGGTACGCCCCGAACCGATCAAGCCCGAAATACCGACGATTTCACCTGGCCTTAACGTTAGGTCGGCGTTTTCCACGGAACCCGGAACCGAGAGGTTGCGCACGTCCAGCACTGGTGTATCGGCGCCTTCCTGCGGTACCCACTGGTAGCTGTGGGCCGTTAGCTCCTGCCCCGTCATCGCGCGAGTGATTGCCGGCTCATCGAATTCGGCGATCGGCCCTTCGGCCACCTTCTTGCCATTGCGGAAAACTGTCAGGCGCTCGCTAATTTCCAGCATCTCGCGCATTTTGTGGCTGACGAAAAGCACGGCGATGCCCTGCGCCTGAATATCGCGCACAATCTTGAAGAGGGCATCAACCTCATGGCGCGTCAGCGCCGTCGTCGGCTCATCCATGATGATCAGGCGTGCATCAGCCATGACGGCACGGGCAATCGCCACGATCTGCTTTCCAGAGGTCGGCAGGGTTTCGACATCCGTATCAAGATCGATGCTCACGCCGAGGCGGTCCAACGCCTTTTGGGCCAGTTCACGGACATGTCGCCAGTCTACCGTCTTGCGACCTTCCATCAGAAAGGTATTGATGGCCAGATTCTCGGCGACCGTCAGGTTCCCAAACAGCGAAAAATCCTGATAGATCACCTGAATACCGTGGTGAACGGATTTTACCGGATCGAGTTTGCCGACAGGCTTCCCGTCGATCAGAATCTCACCGTCCTCGGGTGTGTAAACCCCTGACATGATTTTGATGACGGTGGATTTTCCGGAACCGTTTTCACCGGCAAGGCAATGGATTTCGCCCGGGCGAATGCTCAGCGATACGTCGTCGAGCGCCTTCACGCCGCCAAACCGCTTACCGATGTGGCGCAGCTCGATCAGATTTTCAGTCATAATGGCCTCGTGCAAGGCTGGAAAACACGGGGGTGCACGGAGAGAGGGTTGCCCCTCCCTCCGTGGTTCGGATCAGAAGTCGTACTTGTCCATGTTTTCTTTGGTGACGCCGACCCAACCTGCGCCATAGAGCAGGTGTGGCTTGGAGGCGTCAGGAACCAGCAAGCTTTCATAACCGGGTAGACCCATGTTCAGACCGGCCTTGATCTGCTCGCTCTTCTTCTCGAGAACCGCGACAGCCAGCATGTTCATCGCATAACCGGCAACGGCCGGATCCCAGAACTGGATGTATTGGATATTGTCGTTCTTGATGTATTCGCCGGCAACGGAAACCAGGCCCGTGCCCGAGAAGAAAACCTTGCCCGACAGGCCGCCCTCGGCGATCAGGCGGCCAGCGCCTGCAGATGTCGGCATCGGCGCGCCGAGAATACCGGTAATGTCCGGATAGGCGGTCATTGCTTCCTTGAGTTTGGTGTAGTCGGTGTTGGCGTCGTCATAGGTTTCCAGCCGCTCGGTCGCCTGCGACATTTCCGGGAAGTTTGCCTTCTGATACTCGACGGCGCCGTCGATCCATTCCATCTGCGACTTGGAGGTCAGACTGCCAACGGTGGCGACATACTTGCCCTTACCGCCCATGGATTTGCCAAGTTCCTTCATCAGGTTCGCGCCATAGGCCTTGTTGTCGAAGGCTTCGATGTCGAAATCGACGTTCTGGATGTTGGAAGCCTCATGGCTGATGACGACGATGCCGCGATCTCGGGCCTTCTTGAGCACCGGCTCCACCGCTTCGACCGAGAACGGCACGATGGCGATGGCATCAACGCCCTGCGCGATGAGGTTTTCAACGATCTGCACCTGAGCGGCGGCATCAGCCTGGCTTGGGCCAACCATCCAGACATCGTTTCCGGTATCGCCCTTGAACTGCTCCACGCCATCGCGCATGCGGTCAAACCACGCAATACCATCCACCTTCACGACAGTTGCAATGGTGTATTTTTTGCCGCTCGCCGTTGTGATCAGCTCCTTGTTGACCTTCGACGCATCGACGGCGCTTTGCGCAAAGACAGCCGAAGCCGAAAGCGTTGCAGCAAGCGCGATGGTAGTGAAAATCTTGTTCACGAATAACTCCTCCCTTTGAAACTGCAATGTGCCGAACCTACTCCAGTCGCAGCACTCGATAATGTTCGATTCCTCACGCCGGGAACCGCTGCTCACGCGTCCGACGCCTCCTCATTCTCCCGTAAAGGCCTCCCGTGCCCCGATGCATAGGCCACGATGTGACCTAGAAACCTGTTGTTTTCCTCTCCCGATAATGCGAACTATTATGATAGAATCCGATCATTATGTTTCGATCGTTTCATGTTTGTTATTCTTCTGTCAAGCGCAGAGATGGGCGATTGCGAGCAAAGTAACACCGAAATATGAAGCGCAGCGAGAAACCGAAAACGGAGACAAGGTGAGCAGAGTAAGTGCACACAATGCCAGGTTGGACGCGCTGGCCAAGCTAGTTCAGGAAACGGGCGTTCTAAGGCTGCGGGATGCCGCCTCCCGGCTTGGCGTATCCGAGATTACCATTCGACGCGACATTGCCGCCGACGGCGAACGGCTGAGTTGTCTTGGCGGCTACATCATTCCGGTTCAGGACGGCGCAATCAGCAGCGACTATGTCCTGGAGCAGGAAAAGGACAGCCATGCAGCGGCCAAGATGCGCGCATGCGTGCAGGCTGCGGCTTTGATCGAGCCACATGACACGATATTCATCGACTGCGGAACGACGATGCCACATCTGGCGCGGCAGATTCCGGTACATGGCCATGTCACCGCCATCTGCTATTCTCTTAATGTTGCCGAGGAACTGGCGAGCAGAAACGATGTCCGCCTGATCATGCTCGGCGGACTCTATCATCCGGAAGCGGCCTCGTTTTCGGGGGATGAAGGCATTGAGGTGCTGAAGCGCCTCAATATCAACAAAGCATTTCTGTCTGCCGGCGGCGTGGACGGACATCACGGCGTGACTTGTTCGCATTTTCATGAAGTGCCGATCAAACAGATGGTCATGCAACGCTCAATGCAAAAGCATCTTGTGGTGGACAGCAGCAAGTTCAGCAAGGTGCGGGCCGCACGCTATGCTTCAATAGGCGACTTCAATTCAATTGTGTCGGATCAACCCTTACCTTGGCTAAAATAAGCCGAAATTGGCGCGCGTTCCCTGCTGCTCGTAGAGGGCGGCGCAGGCATCGGCCTTTTCGGCCTTTTTTTTGCACCACAGCAGCACATGGGCAATCGGCTTTTCCGGCCGTACCTCGACATAAAGATGGTGGCGTAGGATAGGTTCTCATACGCTCGAGCAACTTTCTTGTTCTGCAATTTCAAAGACTTACTTTAGCCGCCGATTGCCCTCTGGTGCCGCATAAACACCGTCATTTTCGATCGGCTTTTTCGGAGTCTGCTCATTACAAGAGTTCCCGCTTAAGCAGCGCTTCGAGCCAGTCCGCAAAGACCTGCAATCGGCGCGAGAGATGCTGCCTGTGCGAATAGAGCAAGGCCATGGGCATGGGTTCGGCGCGATGGTCGGGCATCACTTCAACGAGTTCGCCGGCGTCGATGTGGCGCTTCACGTCGTAAGCCGGGATCTGAATCAAGCCGAGCCCGGCGAGGCAACAGGCGATATACGCCTCGGCGCTGTTGACCGTGACACGGCCGCGAATCGGCATCATGCCCACCTCGCCGTTCTCAACCCACTCCCAATCTTCGACGCGACCGGTCGATGGCGGCGCATAGTTGACGGCGAGATGCGCGCCGAGATCGTCTGGCGCGCTTGGCGTCCCATGTTGGGCGAGATAAGCGGGGCTGGCGACATTGATCAGTGAGAGATCGCCGATCTTGCGGGCGATGAGACCGGAATCGCTCAATGGCCCGACCCGAAGCACGCAGTCGACGCTCTCCTCGACCAGGTTCACCGTCCGATCGGTGACGCGCAGTTCGATGTCGAGCTGGGGATGACGGTCGAGGAATTCTGGCAAGGCGGGCGCGATGATCAAACGGCCGATCCGGCCCGGCACATCGATCCGCAGCTTGCCTGACGTTTGGCCCGCCGTCTGTCGGAACAGGCCCTCGGTCTCCTCGACATCGGCGATCAGCCGCAGGCAGCGTTCATAAAATGCCGCGCCGTCCTGGGTTGGCGAGACCTTTCGGGTGGTCCGGTGAAGCAGGCGCGCGCCGACCCGCGCTTCGAGCTCGATCACCGCGGCTGACACGGACGAACGTGGCATCCCGAGCGTATCGGCAGCGCGGGTGAAGCTCGCGCATTCGACGACGCGGGCGAAAGTGCGGAAGAGATCGATACGGTCCATGCGCTTCAACTAACTTGATTGGTCGGCCAGCCTGACAGGTGATGTCAGAACGAGCGTCTTTATGATGAATCTATAGACGATATGGTGTGATGTAGGAAGCGGTCGCCTGATGGCCGCGAGGCAAGCGAAGGAGCCAACGCCAATGACCGATCACAGCATCAATGGCAAAACCGTCATCATCGCCGGCGGCGCGAAGAACCTGGGCGGGCTGATCGCCCGCGATCTCGCCGCGCAGGGCGCCAAGGGGATCGCCATTCACTACAACAGCGCGGCGACCAAGGCGGACGCCGACGCGACGGTTGCGGCGGTGAAAGCGGCCGGCGCGGAAGCGATCGCCATCCAGGCGGACCTGAAAACGGTAGGCGCCGTGGAGACGCTGTTTGCAGATGCGGTCGCCGCCCTCGGCCGCCCGGATATCGCCATCAATACCGTCGGCAAGGTGCTCAAGAAGCCCATGGTCGAGATTTCGGAAGCCGAATATGACGAGATGAGCGCGGTCAACGCCAAGACGGCCTTCTTCTTCATCAAGGAAGCAGGCAAGCATCTCAACGACAACGGCAAGCTGGTGACCCTCGTCACCTCGCTGCTCGGCGCCTTTACCCCTTTCTATGCGGCCTATGCCGGCACCAAGGCCCCGGTCGAGCATTTCACGCGCGCGGCTTCCAAGGAGTTCGGCGAGCGCGGCATCTCGGTGACGGCGATAGGTCCCGGACCGATGGACACGCCGTTCTTCTATCCGGCTGAAGGCGCAGACGCCGTCGCCTATCACAAGACGGCGGCGGCTTTGTCCGGCTTCTCGAAGACCGGTCTCACCGACATCGAGGATATCGTCCCCTATATCCGCTTCATGGTGTCGGACGGCTGGTGGATGACCGGCCAGACCATGCTCGTGAATGGCGGCTATACCACGAAGTAAGAACGGATGGACGGCCTGTCCTCCCGGCAGGCCGTCCGGTCTTTATCGCGACACAGGGGGACGCGCTCATGCATATGCTGTTGGTCATCGTCGGAGGCGCCGTCCTGCTGGGCGTGTTTTCCCTGTTCGGGAAACTCTGGGGCAGCGATCTCGCCGGTATCGCCACGGGCGCGAAACTCTTTATTCCTGCCTGGCTGGCGGTGGCGCTCGTCAATATGTGGGTCGGCGTAACGAGGGCGGGCTACACGGTCGCCCAGGAGCTGCCGATCCTGCTGGTCGTGTTCGCCGTGCCGGCGGCCCTTGCGGCGGTCCTCGCCTGGCAACTAGCGAGAGGCTGATTTCATGGCAGCGCAAACTCTTTCTCATACTGTCGAGGCCGCTGCGGCCCATGGTTTCAACCTCGTCCCGATCGTCGTCCTGCTGGGGGCGGCGGTCATCGCCGTGCCGCTGTTCAAGCGGCTCGGCCTCGGCTCCGTCCTCGGCTATCTGGCCGCCGGGCTTGCCATCGGGCCGTTCGGCATCAGCCTGTTCTCCGCCCCGCAATCGATCCTGCATGTGGCCGAACTCGGCGTCGTCATGTTCCTGTTGCCCCGCAAACCTCCAGCTATCGATTATCGTACGTTCGCTCACCCCCCCGCTGACGGCGCAAATAGTCTTCATAGGCTGCCCGTAATTCCATCCGCGCGGCCTCTTTTGGCGATAGCGCCGGACGCTCCCTCGTCACGCCACGCTCCGCAAGAACGCGCACAAATCGCTTCATCATGTACTTCGCGTAGGTCTCTCGGGATTCTATCCACCCCATGGCTGCGACGAGTTCGGCGGCTTACCTTTGATCGAGCTCAGATGCAGCCATCCCTGCCCCGTGCATTGCTTTCGCAACATCGTTGATACAGCTCAGGTAGAAGGTGATCGTGCTTTCTGCATGATCGAGCTCGACCATCTCATCGACAAAGGCCACGAGATGGTCCTCGAACAGCGAGAAGGCACAGGCGTAGAAGTAGCGGTAGCGACTGATCGTCATGGTATTCTCCTTGTTTCGAACAAGGAAAGACAGCGGTCAATTCACATGCCTCGCAAGATGTGTCAGGCGCTGGAGGATGCGATCGTGGTCATTTCGCTCCACTGCTGAGCGTTGCTGTTTGGCGTAGGTCCCGTTCTCTAACGCGACAAAACACACGTGTTGCTTCGTCCACTCAACCAGTTTCAGGCGCGCCCGTTTTCGACGAAAGCTCTGTTCGTCAGAATGTTAAAATCCGCTAGGAAAAAATTACCAAGACGAAAGATATGCAATCCTAAATTGTCTGCATCAAAGGAGCGGACACCCGATGGATTTCAAATCAAAGCTGCGATTTCTAGTAGCCGTGACCATCTTCATGTTTTCGAACGTTCAGCCCTCAGGAGCGGAGCATCTCGATCTCTACGAGGGAACTTGGAAACAGGTGAAGTCAAATGCCGGCGAATGTTCACAATGCACGATCACGATTAAACGTAATGGAAAGACACTACAGGTCGTGGCAAACAACGGCTGGTCTGCCGTAGTCAGGTCTGCCCCCAAGCGTTTCGCTGCAGAATTACCTTCTATCCAAGGGGATGGTGTCTGGCAGAACTCCGGCAAGGCCCGACCGCTAAAGATCGCATTGGTTCATGATGAAGGCGAGCTGCAGGTTTTGCTTCTCATCGCGGAGCAGAGCCGGCCCCGCACTATTGCTGCGACATTCCGCAAGTGATCGAAGCTAAGAATATATCCCGCTGAAGCGCGACAAGGGCATGAGCTATGACGAGCATCGTGAGGGTTGTCGATTTCGTGATTGATGTTCTTGGCACAGCGATGGGCAACCGTCCTGAACCAGGATTCTGGAGAAACGTAGAACGTATTCTGATTGTCCTCTTGGTTTTGGGCTTGCTTGCCACGCTTTGCGTCTGGCTCGCCCAAGCGAAAACGGTTGCTTGAAACCTGTGCGAGCTCAAGCATAACTGTGAGGCATTGCCGCAAGCGGCTGTTTTGCAACACCCACGAGGTCCATAGCGGCCGAGTTTCTGATGAGCACCGACAACGGGATGGACAATCGCCGACAGCTTTCCCTTTTGCTTTGTATTATGCCGGAATCCACGAGCCGGAGGCCAAGGCGTCTGGCTCATCCGGGGATTTATCGGCATAATCTGGATATCGGCATTATGGGTGAGTTCGTGGCAGAGCGTGCTGTAAAATCCTTCGGCGGCACTCGTGGTGGCGGTGCCAGTGAAGCGGCGGCGCTCCGGCATGCAGATGATGTCAGCCGACGGGACATAGTAGGCTTTATCGCCACCCTCCTCGATGACCGCACCGGTTGCCTTGACGAAGGCTTCAGCCTGAGCGATCGGGTCGAACGAAGGCTGGGTTGGGATATCGGTCTGATCGAGAGGGAAGCCGTCCACCTGGGCGGCATTGAAGACCCAGCTGGCACGCGCAACCATGCGTTCGGCTTGCTCGGCCTGACCGGTCTGGTCATTGATCTGCTCGACATCGAAAGTCTTGTAGAAGACGACGAGGGAGGATTTCTCGCCCTTGCGCACTTGGCACCCGACATCTTGCCACTGGCGGTAGGTGCCCCAGACATTCGAGGGATACTGAGAAGCCTGAGCAGAGACCCAGAGGCTGACAATGTTCACGCCGTTATAGGGCTTGCGCGATGCGACATTGACGGGGCGAGCAAAGCTTCCGGCTTTGTTGGCGATCCAGGGGAGCTGGAATTCGCCTGCGTTTTCGAGAGCATCAACGATGCGGCTGGTGATTTCCTGATGGACATCGAATTTGGGTGAAGATGATTTGGACATTATTGTCTCCTTTCGCTGTGGAGACCGCGACCATCGCGGCCTGATGGCGTCCGGAGAGACAGGCCAAAGCAGCCCTTGCACCCCGAAGGGGCGGGCGAAGCGAAAAGACGGTGCATACCGTTGCATGGGATGGGAGGGGCTGTCAGAAAAGCCTAAAGAAGGCAGCTATGGCCGTGGCTCTTTGCGACAGGGACGATCCTTGATCAGCAAGCTTCCAAATTTTTGGGCAAACATCATAACGCATCTCGTCATGAGCACGCATACATAGTAGCGTCATGACATGAGCAACAAAAAGCCGACGACGGCCTCGAGCTAACACGCTTTATTTTAGTCTGGTCGAGCCTAAGCCCGGTCTTCGTGCTGTGGGCTATTCCCGAAGCCAAGGGGTCAACAACGACCGCGAAAATCCAAAACGCCGCGCCGTCACCGAGCCTTGGCAAGGCTGAGAGTGATCTGGTCGATGGCTGCTGCAACCTCTTCCATCGAAGCCCCTTGTACCCTGCCCTACCGGACAGATCTTCAGCACTGACACGAAGCTCACGGCTGCCATGGTCAAGACCGTAAGCAAGAAACTTGAACTTCGGAAATACGCAATCTTCAATGATCGTCGGGCTGGAGTAATTCCAGAAGAAAAGCAACAGCTTTTGGCCGTGCCGGGATAGCTTCATGCAAAAGCACTATGTTGCGGGAGAATGTCGTGCCGGACGAAGCGGAGACGATGTTAAAACCCGTTGGCACCAGGCCTTGCCATGCCGGAACGAGAGCGTTTCCCAGTCCCTGGGCCACCAGGATCGCAATTGTCTCCAGCGCATCGAGATCACAAACGACATCGGGCGAGAGATCGAAAGTCTCCATATATCTCCCAACGATGCGGCCTCCCCAGGATACGGGATCATACCGGATGAACGGTTCGCCCGCAGCATGCTTCAAGACATCATCCGCAACTATCTCAGCCCTGGTCATGTAAACTAGTGGTTCGCTTCTGATTCTGTGGCCAACGAGTGATTTAGGCAGCGCAAAAGGCGGCTCGACAAGAATTGCGATATCGAGAGCGCCAGCAAGCAGTTGTTCGAATAGATATAGCGACGATCCCGGGACAAGCCGCAACTTCAGATCGGGAGCTTGCCGTGCCGTTTCGCGGATAAATGCAGGCAAAAGTCCGGTTAGCACCGTCGAAATCGCACCGATCTTCACCTCGCCTCTCAAATCTCCATCAAGCGCATCATCCATGAGATGAGCACTCTCCCGGACCAGAAGCCGTGCACGAGGCAGCAATGCCAGACATGTTTCGGTCGGCTGGATGGAATGCGCTCCGCGCGAGAAAAGCTTGCAGTTCAGGCTGCGTTCCAAAGCCTGGATACGTTGGCTGATCGCGGCAGGCGTCAGCTTCTCCCGGCGGGCTGCACCCGTGATAGAGCCGGTTTCTATGACAGCAAGCAGGCTTTGCAGGAAGCGAATGTCCATATAGAGATGCTTATCCTCAGAGACACAATTTCATAGTTTCACTTGCCCTACGGTAAACCTATGATGGGATCAACATCATTCTGGAGAACCGCCAATGAGATCACTTTTTCACCTCGCCTACCACGTGACCAATCTTGACGAAGCACGGAGTTTTTACGGGGATGTCCTTGGATGCGAAGAGGGGCGCAGTACGGATACCTGGGTTGATTTCGATTTCTTCGGACATCAGATTTCGCTTCATCTTGGCAAGCCCTTCGAAGTATCGCGCACAGGAAAAGTCGGCGACCACATGGTAATGATGCCCCACTTGGGCGTGGTACTGCCGCTGGAGGCATGGTTTGCGCTTGCCGACCGGCTGGAGACAGCAGGTATTGCTTTCGATATTCCGCCCGTCGTGCGTTTTGAAGGAGAACCCGGCGAACAGAGGACGATGTTCTTCTTCGATCCGAGCGGTAATCCCATCGAAGTAAAGGGTTTCAACGATTTCGACAGCGTTTTCGCCCATTAGATCGGTTGCAGCAGCGCTTCCCAATCCGTGAGGCACTGCATAACTGCGCGGCTTTCGGCATGCCCCCGGGGCTAGGGAAGACGGCCTCCATGACGCCGACTGCAATCACGGCTTGCAGTCGCTTTCCCTGATAACAGGGAATCATCTTCCGTTGCCACAGAGATGGTCTCGGCAACATTGCCCCCAAGGATATGCTCGCCCACGCCGGCAACCCACGGCCCCGTGTCGAATCTCCGTGACGCCCTGATGCCCGTTACCATCAGGTTTGCAGCGCGACCGTAAGTCTGCGAAATCATGATGATTGAAAACACACCAACGGCAAAACGCATTGCGGCAACGGCCTCGCTAATGTTGCCATTTTGCGGCGACGGCTTTCGCGTGAGCGTTTCATTCCGCCCTGCACCGGGGACAAGAGTGGGAGCGTCGCTTATCTCTACCGCCCGCATCATGCTTTCGGAAATGTCGCCAGTCCGGGAGTTCCCAACGGATCACTGATTCTATTACCGTCATCTGAAAATAAGCAGCCGGCATACGCGCTTTTCGCGTGACGATACGCAAAATCCTCCCGAGGGAAGTACCAGTGTCTGTTCAGTCGGCATGCAGGGCACGATCTGTCGTGCATCAAATCTGTTCCCGATGATGAAAAACAGGGCAGACAGGGCCACGATCCATGCGTTGCCTTTTCGGCAAGGAATGCGGCGAATAATTGTTCTTTATTAGAACGCCTATGTTCGGCATGATCCCCTCAACGGCGGATAAGCCGTAGCACGCTACCCGCGAAGCTAGTTCTTATAAGGGGAACATACATGAGCAGTTTTTTAATGAATCGCCGCCGTTTCATTGCGAACGCCGCCATTTTGGGTGGCGCGGCGACAATGCAGAGTTTTATCAGCGTTCGCGCCGGAAATGCAGTCGATATAGCCGACGTCAAAATGCAATTGGGCTGGCTTGGCTCGAACGGCGTTCTTGGCGAAGTCGTGGCGAAGAAAAAGGGATTTTATACCGAACAGGGCGTCAACCTTGAAATCGTACCGGGTGGCCCGAACATCGATGGTGTCGCGGGTGTGGCGTCCGGGCGTGCTACCGTTGGCCAGACATCGTCCAGCCCGGCCGTGATGCTGGCGCGTGGCGCGGGCATTCCGATCAAGGCCTTTCTCGCCGGTTATCAGAAACACCCTTTTACCTATTTCTCGACAGACAAAAATCCGATCCGCATGCCACAAGATATGATCGGCAAAACCATCGCCACCCAGCCGACTGCCGTTATCCTACTCCGCGCATTGCTTGCCAAAAACGGCATCGCGGAAAACAAGGTCACCATCGTCAATATGGGTTCGGATATGAACCAGCTTCTGACGGGCCAGGCACAGGCGGTGACCGGCTGGAATACGAATATCAACGCCATGAAGGTGCTTGGCACGGACTCCGTACAGATGATGCTGTGGGATGCGGGCCTCAAGCTGTACGCAAACGTCTATTTCACCACCGACGACCAGATCGACAAGCACGGCGATGTTCTGGCGCGCTTCACAATGGCGACTGCAAAGGGCTGGTCCTATGCCCGCGACAACCAGGCAGAAGCGGTTGATATTCTGGTCGAGGCATTCCCTAATCTCGACAAGGCCAGCGAGCTTGAAGCTGCCGTACCGGTTCTCGGCTATTCGTTTGGCGAAACCACCAAAAAAGATGGCTGGGGGACAATGAACAAGTCGACCTGGGAAGACCAGATCAAGGCTTATGCCGATCTCGGTCAGTTCAAGCAATCTGTCCCCCTACTCGATGATGTCGTGAGTTTCTCCGTACTGGAGGCAACAAGCGATTTCCGCAAGAAGCTGGGCTGAGATCATGCTGGCAATAAGGACCATCCAGGAAAGCCCGACCACGGCGAAAGCGGCAATTTCCATCAGAAACGTCTCTGTGCGTTTCGGAAAAGGCCCGAGCGAGTTTACCGCTCTTTCGGATGTCTCTCTGGACATTCCGGAAGGAGGCTTCGTGACCATGCTCGGGCCGTCAGGCTGTGGAAAATCAACGCTGCTGCGCTGCATGGCCGATCTTGTACAGCCATCGCATGGGCAGATATCTGTACTTGGCCAGACTCCGCGGGCCGCACGCGGGAATAGAGATTTCGCGTTTGTCTTTCAGGACGCGACGTTGCTTCCATGGCGCAATGTGATCGACAATGTATGCCTTCCCCTTGAAGTCGGGGGAGGCAAGGCACGCGATCACGCCGACGCGCACGATTTGCTGGCAATGGTCGGTCTCGGCGGGCGCGAGAAAGCGTTGCCGCATGAGCTGTCTGGCGGCATGCGCCAGCGTGTTGCGATTGCGCGGGCGCTGGTGACCCGCCCGCGTATTCTGCTGATGGACGAGCCGTTCGGCGCACTCGACGAAATCACCCGTGACAAGCTCAATGAGGAGCTTCTACGCCTCTGGCAGGAAACGGGAACGACAATTGTCTTCGTCACCCACTCGATCCCTGAAGCCGCGTTTCTTGGCCAGAAGATTCTGATGCTGAAGGCCAACCCAGGTCGCGTAAAAGAGTTTCTGGAGGTGAACCTTCCTGCGGGACGGTCGCTGGCCATACGCGATACCATCGATTTTATTCAGGTTACCGCCCACCTGCGCACATTGCTGGAGGAATGCCTGTGAGCAATTCCATCTCGACCAGAGATACGATCGAAATACAAACCGCGTCCCGGAAGGCGATGTGGGCTGATATGACCATTGGCGTCTTTAGCCGTAACATGCCTGTCATCCTGACGACGATCGGTCTCGTCGCAGCTTGGCAAATCGGGGTGACGGCCTTCGAAGTGCCGACATTCATGGTGCCAAGTCCGTGGGAAATCGTTCTTGCCTTCAGGGACAATGGTCCCATCCTGTGGAAGAACTTTCTTCCGACATTGCTGGAAGCATCGTTGGGCTTTATTTTCGGAAACCTGATCGCCATTCTTCTGGCTATCTGGTTCGTGCACAGCAGCGTGGCAGAACGGGCGATCTATCCGATTGCTGTCTTCATCAAGGCCATTCCGATCATAGCCCTCGCACCTATCCTGGTGCTGATCTTTGGCAACGGCATCGCGCCCAAGATCATTATCGCCGGTCTCATCTGTTTCTTTCCCACACTCGTCAACATGGTTCAGGGGCTCAAATCCGTCAGCCCGGCCATGTTGGATCTGATGCGGGTTCTGTCGGCCAACAAGCGGGAAGTCTTGTGGAAAGTTCAGCTCCCGGCATCCCTGCCCTTTCTGTTTGCCGCGCTCAAGATCGCCGCCACCAGCAGTGTCATGGGCGCGATCGTGGCGGAATGGATCGGTTCGAGTTTCGGGCTTGGCGCCCTCATCATCGAGGCCACCTATAATTTCCGCTCGCCGCTGCTTTACGCAACCGTGGTGATCGCAGCCCTGACTGCGGTGGTTCTGTTCTCAATCGTATCGCTGATCGAAACAAAAGTTGTCCGGTGGAAGCCGGCTGCTGCTCACTAAAGCGGCTTATCTGGAGGCAAATGAAATGACATCGATAATTGAATTGCCAGCGCGCGGCGTAAAAGTCGTGGATCGCTCGGATGTCGTCGTGGTCGGCGGTGGCCCTGCGGGCATTTCAGCGGCCGTCTCGGCGGCACGCAATGGCGCGAGCGTGACCCTGATTGAGCGCTACCCGTATCTCGGTGGCCTCGCATCTGGCGGCATGGTGCTGGTGCTTGACGATATGGTCAATGAAACCGAAGTCACCGTGCAGGGCATCTGCGTCGAGATGATCGGGCGCATGCAAAAGCGTGGCCTTTGCGTGGTTCCGGATGAGCGTGACCGCATGATCGAATTTCGCGATACGCCGGCGGCCTGGCAACGCTGGGCGCGCTGGGGCCTGTTCGATTTCCATACGCAAACCATGCCTCACCCCATCTGCTATTCCGCGGCCTTCGACCCCGATGCCTTCAAGCAGACCTCCTACGATCTGATTGCCGAGTCGGGTGTCAAACTCCGTCTGCACAGTTGGTTCTCGTCCGCTATCATGGAGGGCAACCGTATCACCGGTGTGGTCTGCCAGACCAAAGCTGGACTGGAAGCCATCTTGGGTAGTATCGTCATAGATACGACTGGCGATCTCGACGTCGCGGCCAATGCGGGTGCGGCAAACACCGAATCCGATTTTATTCTTACCACTGTGTCGCGGTGGGGCGGCGTCGACACCGATGCCGCTGAGCGTTTCGAGCGCGAGGAGCCCGAAGCATTCAAGCAGCTCGATCATGAAGCGAAACGCCTGATCGGCGGATGCTGGTCGTTCTGGTGGTTGAAAACGCCACTGCCGGGTGTCGTATGGCTGAACTGCCCGCATATGCCGAAGCTCAGCGGCCTGAAGGTTGACGACCTTACCACTGCGGAGATCGAAGGCCGCAGCCGCATCGGCCATTTGCTGGATTTTGCCCGTGAAAAAATGCCCGGCTTCGAAAATGCCTATGTGGTTGATTTTGCACCGCAAACAGGCGTTCGCCAGACGCGTCTTCTTGAAGGCTCCTATGTCGTGACAAAGGATGACGTGATGAATCGCCGGCATTTCGCAGATACGATATGCCGTGGCCGCGACTATTACACGCCCTATCGCGCCATGCTGCCAAAGGATGTGGAGCAGATGATCGTCGCAGGACGCCACTATTCGGCGACACCGCAGGCCCAGAAATCAAGCCGCGAAATCCCCCCCTGCATGGCCATGGGCGAAGCCGCAGGCGTGGCTGCAGTGGTTGCTCTTAATGCCGGTGTCACGGCGCGACAGGCTGATATCACGAAGATCCGCAGTATGCTTCGCAATCAGGGGGCCGACCCCGGTGATATCCCCTCTGCAAATGCAAGCTATCTGGAGGCAGCAGAATGACAACTCTTCCGCTCGAAGGTATCCGTGTCGTGGACTTCACGCAGGTGATGCTTGGCCCTTGCTGCACCCAGATGCTGGCCGATTATGGCGCCGACGTTATCAAGATCGAAAAGATGAAAATCGGCGATCTCTCCCGTTGGTCAGTAGGGTCGGACCCGGACGGGCTGAATAATCCGGTCTTCACCTCACTGAACCGTAACAAGCGCAGCCTGTCCGTCGATCTGAAGGACAAGCAATCTTGCGATGTCGTTCGGGAACTGCTTCGCCATGCCGATGTCGTCGTGAACAATTTCCGCCCCGGCGTGATGGAGCGCATGGGTTTCGGATACGACGATCTCAAAAAGATCAATCCGAAGCTGATCTTTGCCGTTGGCACAGGCTTCGGCCTCGAAGGCCCCTATCGCCACAAGGGTGGACAGGACACCCTGGCGCAAGCAATGACCGGCGTCATGCAGCGCAAGTCAGATTATACCCATCCAACGGCGATCTATTCGACGACGATTGCCGATTATTCGGCTGGCATGCATCTCGTACAGGGCATTCTGCTGGCACTCCTGCATCGTGAAAAAACCGGGGAAGGCCAGCAGGTTGCCGTCAGCCTGTACAGTTCGCTGATTGCCATGCAGATGCAGGAAGGCACCATGCACATGATGCGTGGCAAAGAACTCAACTGGTCGTCCTTTCCGCTCAGCGGTGTTTTCGAAACCACCGATACCGCAATCGTCATGGTCGGCGCCTTCAAGGAAAACCCGCTTCGCGATATTTGCAATGCACTTGAGATCAATGATCTCTCGGCATTGCCCGAACATGCGGATTTCGATGCCCAGGCGCAGACACGCCCCCAGTTACACGCCATTTTCCGGGCGCGTTTTGCCACGAACTCCACAGCACACTGGTTGAAGCGGCTTGAAGACGTCGATATTCTGTGCGCGCCAGTGCGCTCACTTCCCGAAGCGCTCGAAGATGAACAGACGTTGATCAACGGCCTGATTCTGGAGGTTGGCGAAACCGCCGCTGGCCCGGTTCGTGTCATCGGCTCACCCATCGAAATGTCTGCGGCGAAGGTTTCTGTTCGTTTGCCGCCACCAAAACTTGGCGAACATAATGATGAGATCATTCATTCGCTGGGTCTGCTCACAGGAGACGCAGCGTGAGCGTTGTCTTCAATATCGAGAACCGCATCGCTCGCGTGACGATAAACCGACCCGAGCGCATGAACGCCATCGATCCGGCGACAGAGCTTGAGCTTGAGCGTATCTGGCACGACATCGAGAAACGCGACGATATCAGTTGCGTGGTGCTGACCGGTGCGGGCGAACGGGCATTTTCCGCTGGTGCAGACCTCAAGGGCGGCGCGACCGGCATCCAGAAAACCGGCCTCGAATACTGGGCCGAAAGCCGCCCGAACGGGTTTGGCGGTATCGCGTTTCGAAAAAGCCTTGATATTCCCGTCATCGCCCGCGTCAACGGTTTCGCTCTCGGCGGCGGCTTCGAGATGGTGCTGGGCTGCGATATCGTTATCGCCAGCGACACCGCCCGTTTCGGACTGCCGGAAGCCCGCGTTGGTCGCATGCCGCTGGACGGTGGAATGGTCATGCTACAGCGAAAGATTCCGTTTAACCAGGCCATGGGCGTCATGCTCACGGGTCGCCAGTTCAGCGCATCGGACATGCAGGCATTTGGGATCGTCAACGAAGTCGCCACACCCGAAAATCTGGACGAGGCGGTGAACCGTTGGGTTGCCGACATCGTAGCCTGTGCGCCTTTGTCACTCAGGGCGATCAAACAGACGGTCAACCGCACCGGGCATCTCGTGCCTTCCGAAGCGCAGGCGCTGAGAACCCCCGCCTTGCTGAAAGCCTTGAGTAGTGAAGATGCGCAAGAAGGCGTGCTGGCATTCCAGGAGAAAAGACCCCCCGTTTGGCGAGGGTGCTGAGCGTGTTATTGATTTCCGAAATGCGCACTGATGCTGACCGGAGATAAGCATGCATGCAAGTATCCTGAAATATTTTACGGAAGTCGCGCGATCCGGCTCTATCCGAAAGGCGTCGGAAGAGTTGAACGTCGCGACATCCGCCCTGAGCCGACAAATCAAGAAGCTGGAGGATGAGCTGGGAACTCCGCTGTTCGAGCGGTTCTCCGATGGTCTCCGGCTGACCATGGCGGGTGAAATCGTGCTCCGCCATGCCCGCGAAACGTTACACGACTATTCGATCATGAGATCCGATCTTGGCGACCTGACAGGCAAGAAAACCGGACGGGTTCACATAGCCTGTCTTGACAGTCTGACAGTGCAGTTTTTGCCGGAATTGGTGCGTGGGTTCCACACACGCCACCCCGCGATCGATTTCCGCGTCCGAACAGAGAGCTACAACAACATCTTCCGGTTTTTGACAGAGGGCGACTGCGACATCGGCGTCACATTCGATCTGGCGCGACCCAACGATATCGAGTGTGTCTTCAGCGTCAAAATGCCGTTGATGGCAATCGTTGCCGCGCACCACCCGCTATCCAGACAAAAGAGCCTTACCCTACAGGAATGCGCCCAGTTTCCGCTTTTACTAC
This sequence comes from Agrobacterium sp. ST15.16.055, assembly GCF_027956555.1. Lineage (NCBI taxonomy): Bacteria > Pseudomonadati > Pseudomonadota > Alphaproteobacteria > Hyphomicrobiales > Rhizobiaceae > Agrobacterium > Agrobacterium sp. ST15.16.055. The sequence continues at coordinate 36,273 of NZ_JAQKGN010000015.1, read as the reverse complement.
AGCTCGATAACGAGGTGATGAGTTCTATGGTCGCGGTCGAACTCGGCGCACTCGATCGTGTCAGCCGGACGTTCGTTGCCACCAATAGCCAGATGATGCTGAAACCGCTGATCCTTTCGGGTGCAGGAGTGGCATTCTTCACCCCGCTTGGTTTTCTTCGTGAACTGGAGGCTGGCGAGGTTGTCGCGATCCGCATATCCGGCTCGCGCGTTAATGATATCGAGGTCGGCATCGTCACGCCACGGCGTCGACAACTGACCCGTGCGACCGAGCTGGTGATCGAGTATCTAAGCACCGAACTTGAAGAATTCACATCCAGATTAAAAGTCTACATAGGGGAATAGCCTGATGCAACTGAGCCTATTGCACGTGCCGGCCAAGGGTAACCCCACACTTGAAGACGTGCAGGACGCTTCTGTTTCAGACCGGTCAGGCGCACGCGGCGGCGACCTGATCATGCCAGCTCCGATCAACGCACATGACCACGGCTACGGCATCCGGACACTCGATTTTGCTGCATTCGATGACGCACTGGAAGTTTGGATTCCTTGGCTACGCCTGCGCCCACGCACTGACCCTTATCTGGAAGCACTCGTCGCCTTCTCCCGACTTGCTCTGAATGGCGTTGGCGGAACGATGCATTGCCACAACTCGCTGAATGCGGAAAGCCTGATCACCGAGGCCGCGCTTGTGTGCAAGGCGGCGTCGGATGTTGGCATCCGGCTTGCTCTTTCCTGCCCCATGCTCGACTTCGATCCGTGGGCCTATGGCGGCGGTCCACCGCGGCTCAGGCCTTTTATGTCGGCAGACGAATGGGACGCAGTTGAGGACACCATCCCACGCTACGCTTCGATCGCGCGCCAGCTGGAGGCTGTGGATATTGTCGCAGCCGAAAATAAAGGGGGGCTGTTTGATATCCAGTATGGACCGATCGGGCCGCAGTGGTGTTCGAATGCCCTGCTTGAAGCCATCGCAGATGCATCTGCAAACAATAACCGCCGTGTGCACATGCACCTGCTGGAAAGCCCACGGCAACGCGCCTGGCTCGACCGCCGGTTTCCGAATGGCGTCGTCAGATATCTCGATGATATTGGCTTTCTGTCTCCGCGGCTTGCCGTCGCGCATGGCGTGCAACTGACACAGGCCGAATGTGAACTGCTCGCCGAACGCGGCGTCCAACTGGTTTCGAACCCGTCTGCCAATCTCCGCCTGCGTTCAGGTATCGCACCTGCATCAGATGCGATGCGCGCCGGTCTGAAAGTCGCCATTGGTCTTGACGGAACGAGCCTGGATGATGATCAGGATCTCTGGCGTGAGATGAGACTTTTTCGCCTTCTGCAGGCAGGGTGCGACCTGGATGAGAAAATGACAGCGCAGACCACATTGAAAGCCGCCATTCATCACGCAGCACAGGTTATCAATGCACCCCCCGCCCGAGACCTTGTCTGTATCGACTATCGTGGTCTGACGCAGGACGCGATTTTCACGGATGTCGATGTGCCTGAGACGCTCATGACGCGAATGACCGGCCGGTATGCCCGAGGGCTGGTTGTCGATGGGTCGACCGTGATGAGAGATCGCAAGCTCGTCAATGTGGATTTTGATAATGCCCGCAGCGAACTCCGCGCTCAGGCAAAAGCCGATCTGCCACGGCTCGAAAAGCAGCGTGGTCTGGCAAAGTCACTCTCCGATGCGGCCCGCCGGTATTATCGTGAACAGATGGCCGGCGCATAGCTCTGCCTGAAGCCCCCTATCGTCCGAACTGCTCCACCTGCGGATGATCCATGGCGGTAGAACGCCATTTTTCCCACCCCCCGGGTGAGCCAATATTACTAATATCGGCACCGAAGAAGTCGCGGTTGATAGCCATAAAATCCATTCGACCAGCTGCGGCGTCATCCGAAAGAATGGCATCGACGGGACAGACAGACAGGCAAAGCCCACAGTTAATGCACTCATCGGGATGAATGTAAAACATCCGGCCACCCTCATAGATACAATCCACCGGACAGACCTGCGCACAGGCTCCATCCTTGACGTCGATACAAGGCTCCGTGACGATATATGCCATTGAAATTGCTCCTTTTTGGCATAGTGTCAAAGGAATGCGTTCTTGAACAGACCAATGTTTAGCAGGCTATGTTGCCGAAATGGCAATGCCCATCCCTGCCTTTCAGCAAGTGTATGCACTGATCCAGATAGCGCTGTTTTCCTGCTGACTGCATCGCGAGCTGTGGGTTCGAGAATGGCTGTTGAGGGCCAAGCTCTTGAACTAAATCGAACCTTCGACCACTGCGCGCCGCGTTCTCTAAACGACTGATCTTTCTTATTTTCCATGTCTTAGGCCGCATTCTTGGATGCCTGTGCGATAAACAAATATCTAGATGCTCAAGTCCGGCTACATAAAAACATGAGCAGTACCCCCTAGTTTAACTGCCCCGCCTAAGCTATGTGTTGCCGTCTGTGACTTGGTTGAGTTCTGCCGTGCCCGGTTGCGTCCATTTGAACCCAGTGTCGATGGCCCATTTGTGATGGTTTGGGATATTCAAGACCTGTTTGAGCGCTACTCGAAGGAGCTTCGAAGCTTCCTGCGTAACCGTGGCCTGACGGAGGACACCGCCGCAGATCTGACGCAGGACAGTTTTCTAAGGCTGATAACGGCCAAGCCGACCGCCCTGGAACACAACCCGCGCGCCTATATTTTCCAAATTTCCCGCAATGTCCTGATTGATCACCGTAGACGAGAAAGCAAGGCGCCTTTCAGCCAGGTCTCGGAGGCCAAGGCCAACGCGGTTGCCGACCCCAAGCCGTCTGCGGAAACTGTCGTCTACGACAAACAGCGTCTGGCACTCTCGGATGCAGCACTCGCGGAACTGCCCGAACGGACACGCAGGGCGTTTGAACTTTACCGGCTGGAGGAAATGACCATCGCCGAGGTCGCAGAGACGATCGGGCTTTCGACCACCCGAACCTGGTCTCTCATCCGCGAGGCCTATCGCCACATCCGCGCACGGCTGAAGGATGTCTAACATTCCGCGTCAGACTGCAGAAAAAGCCGCCTTTTCATTCGTTATCCCCTATGCGGGACCGGAAATGGCGCAGAAATCGTGTGGGGAAAAATGTCGTTGAGTGATGATAAAACCGACGAGGATCGGCTGTTCGAAGAAGCGGTGGATATACTGATCCGTATCAAGAGCGATCCGGACAATCCGGTGGCGCTTGACGTTGCAACCCGTTGGCTTGGTCGCAGCGATCTGCATCGCCAGGTTTTTGCAGAGGCGCTCGAAATCCACGGCATGACAGGCAAGCTTCTGACGGACAAACGTCGAACCGAACGCAGCAATGCCTATTCGATATCGCGTCGCACCCTTGTCGTCGGTGGTCTCCTCGGCGCTGGGGCACTAATGGCGGCCGGCTATTCCGCTCCCGGCCTGATCCTTCAGGCGCGCGCCGATGTCATCACTTCGACTGCGGAAATCAAACGCGTGGAACTTGCCGATGGCAGCATCGCGACGCTTGGGCCAGACAGTGCCATAGCCTCTCGCATCGACAGCACACGACGCGACGTCGAACTGATCCAGGGCATGGCATTTTTTGAAGTCGCCAGAGACAGCGCACGTCCATTTGCCGTTCAGATGGACACCATGATCGCCACGGCACTCGGTACCGCCTTCGATATCAGCGAAGACGGCGGCCAGTTCAATCTTTCGGTGAGCCACGGGATCGTTCGGGCCGACCTGCCGCCCGAGATCAAACGGCCAGCTATGACCTTGAATGCCGGAGACTGGTTAAGCCTTTCGACATCCGACGGAACGCTTTCCACCGGAACACGTGATGTCGGCCAGATTGGCAGTTGGCGTGACGGCATGATCGTTGTCGAAAAAGAGAAGATCGCTACCGTTGTGACAAGGATCGCCCGCTGGAAACGTGGCCGGGTGCTGATTGCGGGCACGGACCTGGGAATCCAGCCGGTCAGCGGTGTCTATGACCTCAGAAACCCGGATCTGGCGCTCGAAGCCGTCGTCCGACCCTATGGCGGCAAGGTCAGGAAATTATCCCCTTATCTCACCATAATTTCGGCCTTCTAAAAAAACTTGAGAAAAAAGAGAAAATTTTGCGGCCCCTTCCGTTTTCTGTATCGGGGCGCCGATGAAAAAGCTTCATCGCGCCTTGAAACTGCGTATTTTGAAGGGGCACCTATGGGACTTTGGGGCAAATTGGATGTCGATTACAGGCATCGAGGTCGAGTTTCGGCAGTAACGCTGCTGTTGTCGTCGGTTGCGGCAATCGTGACGATGACGGCGGAAAAACCTGCCATCGCGCAGACCGCCGAAACGACGTACTCAATCGCACCCGGACCTTTGAACCAAGCTCTGGCTGCCTTTGGTCGCCAGTCCGGCATTCAGGTCACCTATGCCCCATCGAATGCAACAGCCAAACAGTCTCCCGGCGTCAGCGGGCGCCTGTCGGCCGATACAGCCATCGCGCGCATCCTTTCAGGCTCCGGCCTGAGCTATAGTTTCACCAATTCCAGAACAATTGTCATTTCGCCTGCGGCCGCCGGCACAGCAGATGCAGGGGGCGGCTCCACAAACCTTGCACCGATCGTCGTATCCGGCGAGAGTGCCTTCGGCCCGGTCGACGGCTATGTGGCAAGAAACGCCTCCTCGGCAATGAAGGGTGACATCTCGATCCTCGAAACGCCACAGGCGGTGTCCGTTGTGACCGCCGACCGCATCGAAGATCAGGCGGCACAGAGCGTCAACGAAGCGCTTCGCTATACTGCAGGTGTCCGATCGGAAACGAGCGGCGCGCAAATGATGGACAATCCGCTCTATCTTCGCGGCTTCCAGCAGAGCAGTCTGGAAATGTATCAGGACGGCCTTAGGTCCGTCACCCCCGGCTATTTCGGATTCTTCGCTGTCGAACCATACGGCCTTGAACGTGTCGAGGTTCTCAAGGGGCCCTCTTCCGTTCTTTATGGTCAGCAGGCTCCGGGCGGATTGATCAATGTGGTTTCCAAACGACCGACAGAAAACCCGGTCAATGAAGTCGAAGCAACGGTCGGCAGCTTCGATCATTATCAAGGCGGTTTCGATGTTGGCGGCACGACGGAAGAAAAAAACATCATGTACCGCATGGTCGGCATGGTGCGTGAGGCCGATACACAGGTCGACTACGTTGAAAACAATCGCCGCTACTTTGCCCCGAGTATCACCTGGGCGCCGAATGAGGATACCAAGCTGACCGTTCTCGGTTCCTATCAGCGCAACGAGGGAGATTTCTACGCGCAGGTTCCGGCCACCGCCGTTCTCTTGCCGAATCCGAACGGCCACATCCCATTCAGCCGGTTCCTCGGCGAACCGGATTGGGAATATGAGACATCCGAACGAACAGCGGTCGGGTACGAGTTCGAACATCGTTTCAACGATACCGTAAAGTTCGAGCAGAATTTTCGCTACACACATATGTCCAACCATCGCCAGTACCTGCAGGCCAGCGGAGCGCTGGTGGACAACCGGTTGCTCAACCGCACCTATAACCTGCGTGACATTGAAAACGACGGCATTGCCGTCGACAGCCGCTTCCGGTTCGATTTCGACACCGGTCCGATTGAACACAAGGCGATCGTCGGTCTGGATTATCTCTGGGGCACATCACGCTGGTTGGAGCAGCGCGGCACTGCAAGCGCGATCGATATCTACAACCCCGTCTACGGATCGTCCGTCAACACTAACGTCTATTCGACCAAGTCACTTTCGGACATCGACGCGTCTCAGGCAGGTCTGTACGTTCAGGATCAACTCAAGCTCGACAATCTCATTCTGACACTCGGCATGAGGCAGGACTGGGCGTGGCGCGATACGGAAAACCTCATCGCCGGAACGTCGACCAAACAAAACGATCATGCCTTCACCAAAAAGGCCGGTCTGACGTATCTCTTTGACGGCGGCATTGCGCCGTACGCCAGCTATTCCGAGTCCTTCAACCCTGTCGTCGGCACCGACAGCCTCGGCAATGTGTTCGTTCCAGAAACGGCTCAGCAATGGGAGGTTGGCATCAAGTATCAGCCAGATGGCTTTGATGGCATATTCACCGTGAGCGCCTTCGATCTCGCACGCCAGAACGTCCAGACCTACGATCCTGCCGATCCGCGCTATACCCTGCAGACCGGTGAAATCCGCGCCCGTGGTTTGGAATTCGAGGCCGTTTCCAATCTTGATAACGGCATCAGCCTCGCGGCAGCCTATACCTACACGGATGCAGAGATCACGGAAACAAAAACGGCAAGTCAGCTCGGGAACACGCCTTACCGTGTTCCCCGCCATGCGGCGTCGCTCTGGGTGAATTACGAGTTACAGCAGGAAGCGCTGGAAGGTCTCAGTGTTGGTGCCGGTGTGCGCTATATCGGCGAGACCTGGGGCAATGACGATAACACCTTCAAGGTGCCGGGGTTCACACTCGTTGACCTTGCACTCCGCTATGACTTCGGCAAAAAGTTTCCGGAAGCCAAGGGGTTGAGCGCGTCGATCAACGTCAGCAACCTGTTCGACAAGTATTACGTGCCCGGATGCTTCACCAGCAACGGCTGCAACTATGGTTCGCAGAGAACCATTTTCGGCAAGCTCAGCTACCAGTGGTAAGATCCAAGTATCATCTGCAAGGTCGTATTTGCCGACGCACCGTCATTTTCGGTGCGGCGGCATTTCTTTTGCAAGGCCTTACGGCGCGCGCGGCGTCTACTGACGCCCCGCGCGTCGCCGCCATTGACTGGGCCGCTGCAGAAACTTTGATTGCAGTCGGGATAACGCCGATTGCGATTGCAGACCTTGCGGGGTTTCGCGCCAGCTTCGCACATCTTCCGGACACGGCCGGCACCATAGATCTGGGCTCGACCTGGGAGCCGAACTTCGAGCTTCTCGATCGCTTGAAACCTGACCTGATTTATCTTCCATCGTGGAGCAGCCTGTCACGCGCCCAGCTTGACCAAATCGCCACGGTTCGTCTTTGCGACATCCACGGTAACGGTGGCGATCCGATAGAGAAGGCCAGGAGCTTTGGCGAAAGCGTCCTCAATGAACTAACAACAATGTCAGAGCCTTCCGCGATCAGGCAACTGGAAGCGCGCCTACAACGGATCACCGGCCAAACATCACCGCAACCCGTGTTTCTTCTTAATCTGCGCAGTACCAGCCGTTTCGTAAACGTCTACGCTGCCGGCAGCCTGCCAGACAGCGCATTGATGCATGTCGGTCTTCAGAATGCCTGGCAAGGCCCCGTAAACGGCTTTGGTTTCGCCTCGATCGGAGCGGAAAAACTGCTCCAGTCTCCCGATGCGTCGATCGTGATCCTCAATCAGAACGATCGGACGACCGAGATGCTGTCGCGGCTCGAACGCAACATTTTCTGGGCGTCGATGCCGGCCGTGCGCGCGGGCCGTATTCATGTCTCGCCGCCGATCTCGGTTTTCGGCGGATTGCTGTCAGCGACGACCTTTGCAGAATGGCTGGCTGATACGTTCGACAAGGCGACATAACATGGCAAAGGCACTCGAACGACGCTCCCGAATATCGTCCCCACTTCCCTTTTTCGTGCTGCTGGTCGGGTTGCTCAGCCTCCTGCTGGCAGCAATCAATCTCCAACGCGTCCTGCCCGTATCTGAGTGGTTCAATGCCCTGTCATTGCAGCAGTCGGAATCAATACAGCAGCTTCTTTTCGCCTGGGCCGCACTTCCGCGTCTGGCCGTTGCATTTCTCTGCGGGACGGCGCTTTCCCTATCGGGTCTGCTGTTCCAGCAATCTCTCCGCAATCCGCTGGCCGAGCCGACGACACTTGGAACGTCGGCGGGTGCGCAGGCAGCCTTGCTCGCATCCCTGGTATGGGCCCCCGGCCTACTCGGTATCGGCCAAGGCCCGATAGCCATAGCCGGCGCTGCACTTGCCACCGCGGGGGTATTTGGTATCTGTTTGCGCGCGGAACGATCTCCGATCGTAATCATTCTCGCGGGCCTCGTCGTCAATCTAACTCTCGGCACGATTTGCGCAATCATCATCCTTCTCTATCCGGAACGGAGCGAGGATCTCGCACAATGGCAAACCGGACGGCTGGAACAAACCGGCTGGATACCTGCGCTCTGCCTTGGTCTATGCCTGTTCCTCGGATGGGCGATCACCGCCTTTCTGTGCCGAGCTCTTCGCCTTCTCGAAATGGAGGATACGGTCGTCATTTCGCTCGGGATGAAACCAGCATGGCTGCGCGGCATATCGCTCGCCATCGCCATTATCATGTCAGGAACGGTGGTTGCCACGATCGGCACGATCGGCTTCATCGGCATTGCAGTGCCGGCCCTTGCCCGTGCGCTCGGAGCACGGGAGTTGCGCACGCTCGTCCTTTGGGCACCTCTTCTAGGAGGCCTGCTCCTCGTCCTGGCCGATCAGATCGTGCAATTACCGGCCTTTTTGAACGGCCAATTCCCGACAGGCACATTCGCATCGCTTCTGGGTGCGCCGGTATTGCTTGTGCTTCTATCCGGAACGAGATCCCGCACGTTGCAATCAGTCGCGAGGCAGATGACATTCCCACGCGTCCTGATCAGGCCGCGGCATCTGCTCGGTATTTTTCTCATTATGGTCGCCGTGCTCGCCGTGAGCCTCGCATTTGCCCGCGGCCCGGCGGGATGGGAATGGTGCACCGATATCGAGGTGATCAAACGTTGGCGCGTCATGCGGGTCGAGGCTTCGCTCTCAGCCGGCATTCTTCTCGGCATTAGTGGTGTTCTCGTTCAGCGCGTAACAGCTAATCCGATGGCAAGCCCGGAGGTTATGGGAATATCCGCCGGCGCAACACTCGGAGCAATCGCGCTTCTTTTCGTCTCTACGACATTCACCTCGGGCGACCTGTTCACTGCATGTGCCATCGGTTCGCTCCTCGTGACATCCGCGATCGTCATTCTCGCCGGACGCGCCAACTTTGCCCCAGACAGAATCATCCTGATCGGCATAGCCCTTTCTTCGATCGTCGGTGCCATAGGTTCCTTTGTGATTGCCATGGGAGGACCCGCACGCGGCCTGCTTCTGACATGGTTTTCCGGTTCGACCCATCGTGTAACGCAGGATCAGGCCGTGCTCGTGGCAGCCGCCGCAACCCTGGCAATGGCCGTGGTGCCGCTGTTCAGTCGTTGCCTGGATGTACTGGAGCTCGGAGAAGACAATGCCCGCGCTCTTGGACTGCCCGTATCGGCAACACGGGGCGCCATCATCCTCTACAGCGCAATTTCGACCGCCGCAGCGACAATCATCGTAGGGCCTGCAACCTTTGTCGGCCTCCTGGCCCCCCACATGGTGCGGCAATTCGGTATCCATCGTCCTTTGCCCCAGATCTTTGCCTCCGCTTTTGCCGGAGGCGCCTTGATGCTTGTTGCCGATTGGCTCGGCCGGACGCTGATCTTTCCGTGGCAGATGCCCGCCGGGCTCCTGACCGCCCTGATCGGTGGGCCACTATTCCTCTATTCCATTCGCCAGCGACGTTGAATCCAGACCAACACTTGAAACGGGAGACCCTACTCCATGAAACAATGTTACCGCGCCGAAGTTCTCGACAAGCATTGGCTGACACCATCAATGATACGCGTTGAAATCGGCGGCGGGGATATGGCGCAGTTTCAATCGAGCGGATTTCCGGATGAATGGGTGCGGCTGGTTTTTCCAGCGGAGAACGGGAAAGTCACGATGCCTCGGCTGGTTGATGACCGTTGGCAGATGCCGACCGACCTGCCAAGGTCGCGCCTTAGACCTTACACGATCAGGCAGGTGAACGAGGAAACGGCCTCCGTTACTGTCGATTTCGTGGTCCATGACGGTGGACTGGCCTCGGATTGGGCTCGTTTGGCACGCCCAGGTGACGAGATCGGCGTCACCAGTCCGCAGGGCAAATATGCACCGCCTGACGATGCAGAGTGGATAATTCTCATTGCCGACGCAACAGGATTGCCCGCCGCCGCAAGGATACTTGCCGAGAAGAAATGTAATCGCCCATGTGTCTCTCATATCGAGATTCCGGACATGCATGACGCGCTGCTCGACCTCGACGCGCTTTGCGACATGAATTGGCACACCGGATTCGGCAACATTCCAGGATCGACAAACCTGCTCGAGATCGCCCAAGCCGTTCAGCTCCCAGCGGGTATCGGATATATATGGGTTGCGGGAGAAGCAAAGGTCACGACAGCGGTCCGCCGTCTTCTATGCGACGAGCGAGGCATGCCCAAAGATTCCATCACGGCAATCGGCTATTGGATCCTAGGAAAACCGAGGGATTGAAAAGTATGAAGGTTTAGATGTGAATCGAACCGTCGGCCCCACGCGATCGTGATCGATCAGTTTACCGGCAGATACACTGGTTCGCCTTGAAGGGATCGTAAGCGCCGTTTTGAGAGCACGTCGGTTTACGCTTGAGGGAATGGAATAACGTTGTTTCCGCGCATGAACGCAAGGGCACCCTCTGTCTCAATGGCTTGCACCGCTACGTCCTGTGCCTCTGTGTCGGATCGGAATTGCTCGTCCCAGACGTGACTTGTGTTGTTGTAGTCGACCACCTCAAGCGTCCATGTTGTATCGGTTTCCAGTCGGAATATGTCGATGGAGAACGGATAGCCATCAACGACGATCCTCTTACTTTTGCCAGAAGTCACCAGATTGGGTTCGTCGTCTTCGATCATTTTGCAAGTCCAGCTCCTGTATCACGACGACGAGTATGCCGGTGGAGATGAACCCGTCAAGTGGCTGGCTTGATGGTCCTTTTGAATGCCACGGCAACAATTCATCGTTCCGGCTCTGCCTGTGACCATTCACGATGGCGGCGAGTGTGCTGGTCAAGTAGGCCGTGGCCTCATTATGGCGGAGAGTAAGACGAATACACGCCAGCTTGGTCATGGCGAGAAAGGTCACCTGATCGTAGAACCCAGAAGATGCCGTTGAGCACCCGTCGGTCATCGACGCGAGGCACGCCTCGCGGCTTGTTAGGCAGGAGTGTCGAAATCATGCGCCATTCAAAGTTGGTCAGATCATAATGGCTCATCCCTGAATCTGAATCAGGTGATACGACTACAGGAAAGGCACGAAACTGAAGTAGGAGCGCCAATCTAGGCCATCAACTTGGGAAAAAAGACCAATCCTCGGCCATGAATTCGAGCGTTTCGTCGCGGAAATAGTATAGAAAATGCCGAGAACTGACGGTGTCTGCACCGATATTTTCCCAAGACACGGCATCGCGGTCGGGGTCAGGACCGATTAACTCATAGAACTCGCCCCAACGAGGAGTAACGCCGCTGTAGCGGCCATGGCCGTCCGCCTTATACCATTCATGATCGTTGGTGCTGTCCCAGCGCCAGCGGCTGCAACCAGCAAATCTCAAAGTGCCCCGTGTTTCTTCAAATTTCGAACTGGGCTTCGAAAACAGGGCCAAAGCCCTGCGAATACCCGTTGGCTTTTTGTCGTCCACGACCCTGTACGAGCGGAAGCGGACGTTGGCGGAGGAGGCCTCAACTGAAACCTGCGGCTCTGGGGCATTTGGATCGGCCACCCAACCCTGGCCGAGTTGCAATTTGACAAACTTTAACATGCATTACGATTAGCCAACTTGCATAGCCTATACCACTCAATTAGTTCACGGCCTAATCGAGAAGAGAGGATTTTCGGCTCATCGTAGCTCACTCAAAGGAAGCGAAGATGAGACAGAAAACCGGGCCGCAGACATTGGCGGCCGAGAAGACGGTCAAGGACATCCGCTGGGCCACACGCAAGCACCATTCGTGGGAGGAGAAAATCCGCATCGTGCTGGAAGGCCAGCGTCGCGAAGACAGCATTGCCGCGATTTGCCGCCGTGAGGGGTCTATCGACACCGCAACCTTGTCGAACGGTTCTTCAACAGGATCAAACAGTTTCGAGGCATCGCAACCCGATATGACAAGCGTCCGGAAAATTACCTCGCCGCCATAAAGCTCGTCGCCGCAAGGATCTGGTGTCAGAGTTTATGAGTCGACGCCGTAGTTCTCCAGCAATTTACGAGACTGATTTCCAATTGGAACTCCAAACGGCAATGCCCACTGCTATTCTTCACTACGCCATCACATGCTTTCCAGCCATCAATCGCGTGCCAAGGCTTCTATCGGGTCCAGCTTTGCAGCGTTGCGGGCGGGAAGGAAGCCGAAGACGATTCCGATCAGGGTGGAGCAGGCGAAGGCCACAATGATGGAGCCAGGAGAGAAGATCATTTTGAAGTCTGGGCTCAGTAGATTAAAAAGAGCGCTGATCCCGAGGGCGAGGATCACTCCCATGAAGCCGCCGACAAGGCAGACCATGACGGCCTCGATCAGGAACTGTGATAGGATGTCGCTGCGGCGCGCGCCAACCGCCACACGAACGCCGATCTCCTTGGTGCGTTCGGTCACGGACACCAGCATGATATTCATCACGCCGATGCCACCGACAATCAGCGAGATTACGGCGACAGACGAAATCAGCAATGTCAGGGTTTGTGTGGTGGTCTCGATAGTCTCGCGAATGGTCGCGGAGTTGGTGAGGAAGAAGTCTCTCGCCCCATGCCGACGCTCGATAAGGCGCGAAACTGCGGCCTCGACATTGCCTGGATCGACATCGTCGCTGATACGGACGGTTACGCCGTCGACGTTCGAACGACCCAGCATGCGGCCCATGACGGTTGTGTAAGGCGCATAAACGGTCAACGTATCAACCGCCGGGCCGAAGGAGTTTTCCCGTTTCGTCACACCTACAACCCTCGCCGGCATTGTGCCCAGAAGGATGACCTGCCCCACCGGGTTTACCCGGTCTGGAAAGAGGTCTCGCGCGGCGCTTGCGTCGATCACCACGTTTTGGCTGTAGGCGATAACATCCTGGGCGTCGAACAGTTGTCCATGCGCCAGCTCAAGGCCCCGTACACGAAAGAAGTCCGCGCCAACTCCGGTGACTGACGCATTGACGGCCACGGCGGCACGTTTGACAGTTGCGCTCGTCGTGACGGTTGGTGTCACGCTGTCGACATAGGGCTGGTTCTCCAGCGCTTCTGCATCGGCGGGAACCAGGGTTCGTATCTTGCCCGCTTCCAGATCGCCGAAGCCTTTACCGGCCCGCACCTCGATCGTGTTGGTGCCGAGCGAGCTGATACTACTCAGGATTTGTTGCCGCGAGCCGGCGCCCAGTGCCGAGATTGCCGCTACCGAGGCGATACCGATGATGATACCGAGCATGGTCAGAAGCGAGCGCATCTTGTGCGCCCATATTGCCGCGCCCGCCATACGAAAGGCCTCGGCCATCCGGTCAATTGCGCCACGCCAGCCAGCGCCCGGCGCGTGCTCGCGGATGGGACGGGCCGTCGCGGCGGATTTGGATATATTTCGCTCGTCGGAAATGATAACGCCGTCGCTGATCTCCACGACCCGATCCGCATGTTCGGCGATCTTCTTGTCGTGAGTGACGAGGATGATGGTATGCCCCTCGGCGTGAAGCTCGCGAAGGATCTTCATGACTTCGGCACCACTGTGCGTATCCAGCGCTCCGGTCGGTTCGTCGGCCAGAATTATCTCGCCGCCATTCATCAGGGCACGGGCGATCGACACCCGCTGCTGCTGGCCGCCCGAAAGCTTGCCCGGGATATTGCCCGTCCGCTCGGCGAGGCCCAGTCGGGTCAATAAGGAGATCGCTCGCTTGTGCCGGTCGGATCGGCTGCGTCCGGCATAGATGGCTGGCACCTCGACGTTGCTGGCCGCGCTGAGATCGCCAAGCAGATGATAACGCTGGAAGATGAAACCAAAACGCTCACGGCGTAGCGTCGCCAGTTCGTCCACGGACATCTTCGACGTCTCGCGCCCTTCGATCCAGTAGCTGCCGTCCGTCGGACGATCGAGGCAGCCAAGGATGTTCATCAGCGTCGACTTGCCGGAGCCAGAAGCCCCGATGATGGCCATCATCTCGCCGGCCTCGATGTCGAGGTCGACGTCTTTCAGCACCCGCACCATCTCGTCGCCAGCGGGGAAAGCGCGGGATACCCTACGTACGCGGAGCAGTGGTTCCGTCATAGCGCGCCCTACCGCTTCGCCGCGGCCAGTTGAGCCTGGCCATCCATGCGTTCGTCCGTGGATGCTCCCAAGACGATGGTCTCGCCTGCCTGAAGACCGCGAAGGATCTGGATGTCCGCGCCGTTATCGATGCCGACCTGGACCTGTCGAATCTGGACCTCGCCCATCGCGTCCAGTATGCGCACACGCGCCGTATCACCGGCCCGGCGCGCGCCTTCCACTGCACTGAGCGGAACCAGCACGGCGCCACCGACTCGGCTCAAGACGATGGACACCTGCGCCGTCATAGAGGGTCGCAAGACCCCATCCGCATTCGCCACGTCGATCAGCCCGGTGTAATAAACCGCGCCGTTGGTTGAGCCAATCCGGCTAGCGGCGCTGCTGCTCTCGTTGGCGATGGAGGCCGGGGCCGGTTCCACCTGTCGCAACTCCCCATCGAAACGGCGCTTCGGATCGCCAAGAATGCTGAACCAGACCGGCAGGCCCCGCCGTACACGCACGACGTCAGCCTCGGAGATATCCGCGCGCACCGTCATTGTGTCCAATCGTGCGATCATGACGATCGTCGGCGCGGTCTGCAGGGCATTTACGGTTTGGCCCTCGTCGGTGACGATCGCGACCACTGTGCCGGCGATTGGGGCAGTGATGCGGGTATAGTCCAGCTCTATACCCGCAGACTCCAGCGCGACCTGCGCTTGGGCGACCTGAGCGTCCAGCGATTGAACCTCAGCCCGTGCTGTGTCTCGCATCGCAACCGCAGCGTCATACTGGGCGCGCGGCGTGGAACCACCTGCCAGCAGGTCACGCTCGCGCTCGAAATCCTTCTCGGCCTTCACCAGACCGGCGCGGCGCGCGGCGTGAACGGCGCGGATGTTGGCCAAAGCGGCCTCGCGGTCCCGCAAGGTGTTGCGCCGGGTCTGAGAATCGATCTCGGCCACCAATTGGCCAGCCTCGACGATGTCACCGATCTTGACAGCCAGATGCTCAATGCGACCCGACGCCTGGGCGCCGACACGCACCAGCTCGAGCGGTTCGAGAACCCCGGTCGCCAGCACCACCTCTTCAATGTCACCCGTTCGCGCCTGCGCCGTCACCAGTTCAGGCTTCGCCGGCGAACGCAAAAACAGGAGCCAGACGACCAGCATACCGACAAGGGTTGCCGCCGCCAGGATGAAATGCTTGCGGGTGATGTGCCGTGTCATGTAGTCGTAGTCCATGCTATTGAGATTTGCGGGCTTTCTCTGTCACGAGAGTTACCTGAAAATTACGGGGAGCGGTCGTCGGGCGTATCCGTTTGGCACGCGCTGTAAAACCAAGCGATCGGCACAGAATGCTCGCAATGGCGATGGTGTGCCAGCGATCGCCCGCCACACATCACGCGATTGCGGACGTGCCCAGCCAACATCGACGAATAAGATGCGTTGACCCACTGGCGCAGGCGACGGTCCCTACCGCTGCTGGAAAACGCGCTTCTCGCGCCAGCGTACGGCAAATGTGCTGCCCTTGCCTGGAGCGGACGAAAGCTCAACATAGCCGCCGTGACGGGTGACGATCTCGTTGACCATGCTGAGCCCCAGGCCCGCACCTGAGCCGTGAGGGCTGACCCGGTAGAACGGCTCGAATATACGCGACTGCTTATCCCCGGCAATTCCGCAGCCCTGATCGGCGACGGTCACGCTGCCGTCAGCCTTAATACTGACCGATATCTGTCCTCTTCCGCCTCCGTACTGGACTGCATTACGGACCAGATTGACGAATGCACGCTCCAGAGCTTCAGCATCCCCGGGAACGAACAGCTTTTCCGCATCGCTATCGAACGAAACCTCGTAACCTTCGGCGATTGCTAAGGGAGCAAGGTCCGCAACCACCTTAGACACAACGCTGTTGAGATCGACAGGTGCATTCTGCTGGGGCTTCTGCCGGTACTTCTCGGTGTCGAGAAGCTGGTTTGCGATCGCTGTAAGTCGCTTGATGGCAGTCTGCAGGTGTGTCTTATCCGCACCCGGTGAAAGCGTATCAATTCTCACCTGCAGGACAGCAATCGGCGTTCGAAGTTCATGGGCCGCGTTGACAAAGAAGCGCTCCGTCGCCTCGAATCCGCTATCGAGACGGCGCAGCGCCCTGTTGATATCGCGCACCAAACGAAGCACCTCAGTGGGCAAGCCCCGCTCTTCCACCAGGGCGCCACGTGTGTCGAGATCGATCCTGTCGAGACGCCTGGTCAGGTCGCTGAAGGACCGCAAAGCCCAGCGTGTGACAAACGGGACGCCAATCAGGGAAATGGCGACGAGGATCAGCGCCGGCACGCCGATGGCAAGGTTCCCCAACAGCACGGTCACACCATATTGGGACATCGAAACACCACCTGCAAAAATCGTTGCCTCACCGGCCTCTGTGTCGAAACGCTCCATGCGGGCGACACTCAGCGGATCGTTCAGGTCACCATGCAGCTCGACACTTCTGAACGCCCGCAGGAATGGCATGTTGTCGGCAATTTTCTCAGGAGGCGTACCGTGTGCAAGGACAATATCTTTTCCAAGGTCTGCCACGAACCAAAGGTCAGGCGCTTCTTGTATAATCTCTTTAAGCTCGGCCGTCGGAACCAGATGGGGTCGGCCATTCGGCTCGAGACGAACCGAGTCTGCGATTTCCTGAGACAGCCAGATGGACGTGATCGCCACATCGGGCTTGAGGCCAGAAAGGAGATAGAAAACCAGGCTGAGCGAGGCGATGACCGCGCAGAGCTGCAGGACAATAAAACCAAAAGTGAATCGCCAGCGAAGGGATGTGCTGGTCATCCTATTTCTGCTCATGAAGGTAGTAGCCTATGCCACGAATGTTCTTGATAACAATGTCGGCCTCCGCTTCGCCAAGCTTTCGGCGCAGGCGAGACATATTGGATTCCAGTGAGTTCGACTGGATTTCGTCGTCAAAGGAATAGACCTGCCCCTCAAGAGACGAGCGCAACACGGTACGACCGCGGTTTCTCAAAAGAGTCTCGATGATGAGCAGTTCCCTTCGGGTGAGCCCAAGCCGGACGCCGTTGACATGCACATCGCACGAAACCCGATCATAGGTGACGTTTCCTGCCGACAGGACGGACGGGCCTGCTGTCGGCACCCGCCTCAGCACAGCGCTCATTCTCGCGACCAGTTCGGGGATTTCGAAGGGCTTCGGTAAATAATCATCAGCACCGTCATTGAGCCCGGATATGCGCTCGTCGGTAGACCTCAGAGCTGAGATGATGATCGATCGCGTGTTTGAACCTGCGCCACGCAAATCCGCAAGGAAGGTACTGCCATCACCATCAGGCAGTTGCCGGTCGATAAGGACGATATCGTAGTCCGCCATGGCGATCGCTTCCCGCGCCGTTGCCAGATCGCCAACCGCGTCAAGAACGATGCCATGCTGCGAGAGGGCCACCCTCAAGGCATCCGTCATTTCTGGATCGTCTTCGATAAGTAGAAGTTTCATAGTCGCCTACTCAGTCAAGTCGGACTATCGTTTCCGATCATCCTTACAGCAAAACGACGGCCATTGGTCGAGATAAACTCGACGTTCGCGATGTCATGACCGTCAGATTACCGGATGTCATAAAACTGCCGCGGACGCGGAAACCGAAGAACCGGAGTCCGTCGGTATCACTCTAACCTTTGACGTGCGGCAGCCCGGCTGCAATCTCTACCGGCAGCGACCGTAATAATCCCGGTATTTGCAGCTGTAGTCGCGGCGATCCCGTTGTCCCCAGCGGTCGCGGCGGTTCCTGTCGTTACGTTCGCTGATGTTGCCTATCACAGCGCCACCCGCGCCGCCTGCGGCGGCTCCCACTGCTGCGCCTTCCCAGGTACCGCTTGCCAGCCCACCGATGATAGCACCGCTCGCCGCACCAATGCCGGCGCCCTTTTCCGTCTGGCTGCACGCGGTCAGTGCCACGCAAACGAGTACGCCCGAGATAATCTTTTTCATGCCTGTCCTTTCATTCACCGCCACGGCGGCCGTCCATCGACCGTTGAGGCAGAGACGTATGGCCGCCGAAAATTACGGGGAAGTTACGCAGAACCGGCGCCGTCGACGCCTGTCGAAGGGGGAAATTCTTGTAGGACGCGCGTCTTAGCGATCACCCATTCTCAAGTGACCGCCGTCCATTTATAGGCTCCGGATTCTCGCTGTTCCTCACTGCGTTTCAGGATGAAGAGCCGAAATGACTAAGCGCAGTCCCTCGCCAACGTTCTTGCGGCGCGCAAACACGACAGTGAAACCTTGTCGGTGCAGATTAACGAGGGCGACATGCTTCGCACAATCGATGAGTTCGCCAGGACGAGATCACATTGATCGATGGTAGCCCCGAGCTAATCTTGCCTGCTCTTCAGCCGCATTGACGGTCACGTTCCCAAGCTCTGACCCGCACGCGACGCAGTGGGCGGAATGTGATGTTTCAAGTGGCTTTTTCGAATACATCTGCCTCACTCTGGGTCGTGAAGGTGAACGTGACCTGTTCGCTGTCATCGTCCTGTCGGAGACCCATTGCAGTTACAATCAAACGCGCGATCTCGTCCTGTGCTTCACGTCCCGAGCGGTACGACCCCACCGCCTTCTCGATGGCGGGACCGAATACCTCGCTGATTACACCGAGGCGCATATTGTATTTCATGATGATGTCGCGGTCCTCGATGATCGCTGCCTGTTCGGCCTTTGGGATGCCGGCGTTCTCCATGGCGGTTATTGTTGCGTTGGTCGCGAGCTTGATCGGACCTTCGTCCAACCACCGATCAACCATCTGATGGAACTGGCGCATCCGCTCGGCAGGAATTGTTCTCTGTACACTGATCGACATCCGGATTCCTTTATCAGCTTTCATGCGAATACACTTTTTGCTTCGCTTCAGCTGCGACGCGCTACCCTGATAGTCAAAACACGTCGGCAATTCCAGATGGAGTCCACGCAGAAACGGTTTGTCAAGAATGTCGCATCGGGTTAAGCGGTCCATGAGCGTGAAGATGCCTCGTTCGCTCTACAAGGAAAACTTCAGGCCTTTCTTCCTACAGCACTCCCTTGAGGACCCTGCGCGAGCTGTTCCTAAACTAAAGACCTGCGTTGGTCGGCCTTAAATCAGCCGTGGTCTTCGAAGACCCCAATGGCTCCACGCTTTTGCAAGACGTACCGACTTTCAGCAAGAATTTCCCGATACCTCTGGACCTTTGCGGCGCCCATCCTGCGCAAATCGACCCTCGATGGAGGTGCTGACTGGACTGGAAAAGCTGCTTCGTTTTCCAGAAGGTCCAGCAGAAGATTACGCATGACCGCATTTGCCTCTTGCAGCTTCGCCAGTTCGATAACCTTTCCGCTCGATTCAAACCGCCTTGCGATGGCCTTGTCGATTTCGCTTTGGACAAGCAGAGCCTTGGCGGCGAAATGCCGACAGGCAGAGAATGTTGCCGCAAGCGCGCAAAACGCGAAAATAACGGAGATCATGTCGACCTCCAGGTTATCACCTGAAATC
This sequence comes from Agrobacterium sp. ST15.16.055, assembly GCF_027956555.1. Lineage (NCBI taxonomy): Bacteria > Pseudomonadati > Pseudomonadota > Alphaproteobacteria > Hyphomicrobiales > Rhizobiaceae > Agrobacterium > Agrobacterium sp. ST15.16.055. Next base: position 16,681 of record NZ_JAQKGN010000015.1, on the reverse strand, counting down.
GATACTCTGTCGCCGATTTTCAATATGGATTCGGGTCAGTCAACTGAAAAATCACTTGCCGCTGAGACCAGCAACTTGTGAATTCCGAAGACGGCCCTCACTCCGAGGCTGTAACCCTCAGGCGGTCCGCCGTCCGACGTTTCGTGATCTCGTCACCATGAAAGGTAGGTCGCTTTTTTTACAGGGTATGCGAAAGGCTCACCGTTCTCTACGACGAAACCCTTGCTATACATGCAGCTGCGCACCTGGGCGGAGCCATAGGCACCTACATAGAAACCCACGTCGCCATATGATCGGTAACGTTCGATACTGCATCTGTCGAGGGCTGCCTGATAGGCCATCTCCAGTACACGGTTACCCGTCACCGGAACGGTGCCGTAAAGATGCAATTGGGTCCGCGCTTCCGCCGCTGCCGCAGTAAAGGTAACGCTTAGAACCACGCTTAAAGCCAGCTTGAGTCTCATGACGTGCCTCCAAAGAAATTATTGTGACGAGCAACGGGAATTTTGTCCTGTTTGTTCCCTCAATCAGAAGTTTCTCTACATACTGGTGGGGGCGGCTTCCGTGACGTCCCGGCCGGAAGTCTATGCCACCTTCCATTCCGCGAAGGGTCGACCCAGGCCCGCGGCCACGATCGATGCTGCGTGATAACAACAGAACGTTCCGTAACGCTGGAGGGAGAGCCTCGCGAAATCGCTGGAGGCACCATCTTATCGACGACCTTGGGTCCGATTGCTTATCGAAGGAACCCATCCCGGTCGAACTCTCCCCATCCATGAAGGTCGGCTGCGCCTTCGTCGGCCTTATGACCCGCCTTGTCTCCCGGTGTCATCTTCTTTTTGAGCGATCGAGCCAGCCGCCTCTGATAGGCCGCTTTCTGTCGTTTCTCTGCCTTCGCCTCCGCATCCTCCACCCGCCACTCTTCCACGACCCCGCGATCGAGGAGGTCCTCGACCACCTTTGGATCGAAGACATGGAAGGTGATCCGCCGGGCACGGCCGTTCAGCCGCACGGTTCTTGTCCCGGCGCTCTTGAGACGCCCATCTGCGAGCCAGCGATGTCGCTCGCTCGTCTTGATGGCGAGGATGTCCTGTATCTCTCGCGGGATCACCGGAAGAGTTTCGGCTTCCATCATCACGCCGGCCACGATCCTCGCAGCTGCGTCGAACGCGTTTTTGTCGCGGGCTGGCATCGCGAGCGTGATCTCGTTGCCCTCCAGGCTAATCGCTTTCTTCAAAGCCGCCGTCAGTCGGGCCTGCATTTCCTGCAGAATGCCTTTCGCTCGAACGGACGACCCGAGCGTCATCGCAGGCGACAACACCCACGTTCTAATCAGTTCGATATCGCTCTTCTCCAGTTTCCGCATCTCTCCTAGATAGTGCCGATCTCTTTTCGTTCAACGAGGTGAACTGTTCGGCGACCGTAGATTCAAACCATCCTACGATTAGCGGAAACGCCCTGCTTAGCGAGCATGGCTCTCCGGTTAAAAACGACGAGCCTTCCGGCCAGCATGTGCTCAAGCGGCCATCGCGATATCAGCGATGATTTGCCTTGTTGTCATAACGCAGCGCAGCCGCCTCGACCTTATCGCCGTTTGCTGCTGCCCATGAGCACAGGGCCTCAAACGGTTGCCGCAGCGAATGGCCCAGCGGGGTGATCGCATATTCCACACCCACAGGCTGAGTCGGCAGGACAGTCCTCGTCACAAGACCGTTCCGCTCAAGCCTCTTTAGAGCATCCGCCAAAGCCTTGTGGGTGATGCCGTCGAGACGGCGCTTGATCTCGTTGAAGCGCGAGGGCCTGGGACAAATCACCGTCAGAATCAGGATTGTCCATTTGTCCGCGATCTTGTCGAGCACGGGGCGAACCTGCGCCATGTCTCTAAGGGCGCACTGAGAGCGCGCTTCAAGGTCGGTATACTCGTCCATATCTAGGCTACTTAAGGTGCGTAATTGATACCAGATATCTAACGTATATCATGCAGAGACCATCAATTGAAAGGACTTACGATGGCTCGGATGAGTAACAAGGTTGCCCTGATTGTCGGGGGCGCCAAGGGTATCGGCTTGGCAATTGCAGAGCGGCTTTCGGCCGAAGGAGCGATGGTCTTCATCACCAGTCGCCGAATCAAAGATGCCGAAAAGGCGGCAACTGCCATCGGTCATGGTGCGGTCGGCATTGTCGCCGATGCCGCGCTTCCCGAAGATATGCGGGAGGCGGTCGAAAAAGTGAGACGGGAACACGGCCGTATCGACGCGCTGGTCTTGAATGCCGGTCTTTCTGAGCCCGCCCAGATCACGGAGATAACGCCTGAACACTTTGACCGCCACTTCGACGTCAACGTTCGAGGAATGGTCTTCGGGTTCCAGGCGGCTCTGCCGGCGATGAGGCAAGGCGGCTCGGTCGTCCTTGTCGGATCAATTGCAGATAGCGGCGGTTACACTTCCTATGGGACATATGCTGCGACCAAGGCAGCGGTGCGTTCCTATGCACGAACCTGGACGGCAGAACTGGCATCCAAAGGTATACGCGTTAACGTCGTCGCACCCGGTCCAACCGATACGGAAATGATGGCTGCGGTGCAACCAGATATGCGCGCGGCGATTGTCGCTCCGATCCCGATGGGACGAATGGCGCGCCCCGCCGAAGTGGCTGCAGCTGCCTTGTTCCTGTTGAGCGATGAGGCGAGTTACATCGCCGGTGCCGAACTGTGCGTCGATGGTGGCCTGCGGCAGGTCTGAGCCAGAATTCGAAGCGCTGTGCCCGATCTTGAATGGTCGGGTACAGCAAACACTCGACAGAAAAATCCACGGATCGCAATTTCGCTGATTACAGACCCGCCTCAGCCATCCATTGCGCTGCATCTGCACCTGCCGGTATACGCAGTGGCGCAGACGGATCGGTGGCAGCCTTCCAGATCGCTTCGGCGACGTCGCGCGCGTGGGTTACGGGGCCCTTGTCGTCCTGAACATTCCTGACGAACTGCTGCAGAAGAGGCGCATAGTCCGCATCGTCCATGCCGCGCAGGTGTGGGCGGGCACTGGCGCCGAAACTCGTTTCCGGCGAACGTCCGGGCAAAACGATGTGGACGCGAACGCCGAAGGGCTCCATTTCAATAGCAAGGGACTCGCTGAGCGCATTCACTGCGGCCTTGCTGGCGCGATAAACCCCGATGACCGGCAGCGGCTTCAGTGTCACCGATGACGTAACGTTGATAATGACGCCGGCCCTGCGACGACGCATTTGCGGGGCGATGGCCTGGATCATCGCCAGAGTGCCTATCGTGTTCGTCTGAAAGAGTGCCTGTGCGGTCTGGGATGCAGTCAGTTCGACAGGAGATGGTGCTCCGAAGCCGGCGTTATTGACGAGCACATCGATTTGACCCGTTGCCTTCGCAAGCTGTGAGATGCTGTCCGGGACGGTGACATCGAGTGCTAGAACACGCAGACGCCCGGACGCAGGGAGTAAGCTCTCGTCGGGCGTTCTCATCGTCGCGATCACGTCCCAGCCTTTTTCGAGGAACAGTTTTGCAGATTCCAGGCCAAAACCCGAGGAACAACCGGTTATCAGAATTGCGGGCATTATTTTCTCCATAAGTGGTGTGTCATTATGGTAGCGACCCGAAATAAGACTTTATATATTCTCACGTCCTCATTTCTTTAGCATTAGTCCCGATATGACAAGAGACCCGCTCACCGAGATCGTCACACTCCTGCAACCCGCCGCCCGGGCGTCCAAACTGGTGGAGTGCGCCGGTGCATGGCGTATACGTCGTGAGGGCACCGGCGAGCCGTTTTATTGTGCCATCATGGAAGGGCAATGCCGGGTCACTTTCGGTGGCCGACAAACGTTTATCCTGCAGGCCGGAGACTTCATTCTCGCGCCTGCTATGCGCGATATCATCAATGAAAGCTCCAACGCCACAGCCGACTTGCCGGCGACGGTTCCGACGAAGATCAATGAGGGACATTTTCGTGTGGGACCACATGACGGCCAACCCGCACTACGAATGCGTATCGGACATTGCAGCTTCGGCACACCGGATGCGGCCCTGCTCGTTTCCCTGTTGCCGGACGTGATTCTGGTTCGGGACAAACCCCGACTTGCGACGTTGATGCAGTTGATCGACGAAGAGACGCAGGAACGGCGCGCAGCGCGCGAGCCCGTTCTTGAACGACTTATTGAGGTGCTGTTGATCGAGGCACTACGGTCCTCAACCGACACCAATTCGGCACAGGGCCTTGGCAGAGGGCTTGGTGATGAGCGCCTTTCGGCGGCACTTCGGGCTATGCATGACCGTCCCGGCCATCCCTGGACCGTCGTTGATCTGGCGAAAGAGGCGGCACTCTCCCGTTCGGCATTTTTTGCGCGCTTCAGCCGAATAGTCGGAGTTGCGCCGATGGAATACCTGCTGACATGGCGTATGGCGTTGGCAAGGCAGCTCTTGCGGAGCGGTGATCTCGCAATCGAGGACGTAGCCGAACGGGTCGGATATGGATCAGCAAGTACGTTCAGCGTGGCTTTTGCCCGACGCACCGGCATCCCACCTGCTAGATACGCCCGTATGGCAGCACAGAACGGCGAGGCAGGAGAAAACCGGTTGATACGGCCACTGACAGAATTATAACAATGCAGTTGACCTATCGGTGAGTTCGTTCCTGGCCCGCCTGCTGAACGGCTTCCAAAACTTCGATACCGGCAACTCCAAGCGCCATCAGTCGATTGTGTTCCGCCTCGGGCGCCGCGTAGGATTTACCATCGACTTCGATCAATCGATTTCAATTCCTGACCTTGATGCAACTCCTGTTTGCCCTGATAAGCTTGTCGCCTTCAAATATGTGAAGAACATCGGTAACGGAGGAGCGCCTGACGCCAAGCATAACAGCGAGATTCTGCAGGGCTTCGACCACGAAGAGATTTTCCTCCCCGGAGATGCCAAGAATTTTTTTCTACGCCCTCATTCTCAAGGGCCCGAACGAGCAGTTCCGCGCCAGTCATGTCCAATCTCCAAAGTCACCGAGCCTTCGACGCGGCTTCAAGAAACACAATTTTGCGGGGATCTCACTTGAGGAGGCTTTTGACTTCCTCGATTGCGACGTAGGCGCAATCTTCGTCCAAGCCGCCATCCGGCGCGCCCGCAACGCCAAGCGCGCCGATCGTCTCCTCGCCGGCTTTGATAGGAACGCCCCCGGAAACAAAGTAGCCTGAAGTATCTGTGAATGCTGCCTCATGCGGGCTGTCGATGAAGTTCTCCACCATCGCGCTTGTGGGGCTGTGCAACGATACCGAGGTGACTGCCTTCTGCGCAGACGTGTTGATCGTGCGTGGATCGGCTTTTTCATAGCGTATCAGGGCGAGGAGGGCTCCAAATCGATCTGTCACCGCCGCCGACACATTGTAACCGTCTACCGCACACGCCGCGACGGCCATCTCAGCGATTTTGACCGCAAGCCGCGCTCTGAGGCCGGTCTCATGCTCAGTGTCGTGGCCAAGCACAGAACTGGCGCCAAGCACACCTATGGCGGTGGCCAGTAATAAGGTCTTCATGTGGGATCTCTTTAGTTATCGACCGCTGAGCGGCTCCGTTGCGGCAGATTACGTCGTCGCAAAAAACCACTCGGGTTATCGCGACGACGATGAATTCCCGAAATGCAAGACGTCCGCAGCCCGCACTCCCGCCATAGCGGTGAGCCTGCAGATAAAATGCCTCAGGTCAAGGAGCAGCGAGAGATCAAAGCGACCCGCTACCCGAAGCATTATCGTCGAGCTTCTTTCTATCGGCTGCCAATCGAGAATGAAGTTGATCGATTGCGCGTTGGAAGACGGCGGGATCGTCGAGTGCCCGGGAGAGGACGATCGCTCCCTGGATGGCGAGAACGGCGTCCTCCGAGAGGAGGCGTGCCTGCTCAGCGTCACGGCCTTGCCGGACGAGCGCTGCTTGCAGAGCGTCCACCCAAGCGACGAAGTAACCTCGGATGGCTTGGGCGAATAGGTCTCGGGTATTGGTAACAGCCAAAGCGCCGACGAGACAGACGCGCCTGCCCGACCTGAAGTATTTCGCGGTTTCATCGAGCATCGCCGTGATCGCGGCATCGGCATCGTCTCCGTCTCGCAGTGGAGAATAGACGGAATCTTCAAACCATTGCTCGATTTCGACGAGCACAGCCTGGAGCATTTCCTCCTTCCCATTCGGGAAGAAGTGGTAGAGGCTGCCCTTGCCAAGACCAGTGGCCTTGCCGATCAGGGCAAGGCTCGCACCTTCGTATCCATGCTCGCGAAATACTTCGGCCAGGGCGGTGATGGCGTCGGATCTTTCAGCGACCATGCGGGCCATGATTAGAGACCCAGATCGCTCAGGCTGGCGTGGCCGTCCGGACGACGGCCGAGCGGCCAATGGAACAAGCGGTCGCTTTCAGCAATCGGCATTTCGTTGATGCATGCGTGGCGGTGCGCCATCAGGCCGTCCTCTGCGAATTCCCAGTTCTCGTTACCATATGCACGGAACCATTGACCACTGTCATCGCGATATTCGTAGGCGTAACGCACAGCGATGCGGTTGCCGGTGAACGCCCAGAGCTCCTTGATGAGGCGATATTCATGCTCCTTGTTCCACTTGCGCTCCAGAAAAGCCTGGGCTTCTTCGCGGTTGGTGGCGAATTCGACGCGATTCCGCCAGCGGGTGTCCAATGTGTAAGCCAAAGCGACCTTGGCGGCGTCGCGGCTGTTCCAGCCGTCTTCGGCCAGACGGACTTTTTCGATAGCAGTTTCGCGTGTGAAAGGGGGGAGCGGAGGACGTGACATGTTGGTTTTCCTTTGTAAATCGTTGGATTGTACTGTTTGGTAAACTATTGACTGATTGGTACAGTAGCTACGGCGATTTTGGGTGTCAACGATTTTTTGAGGCGGAACGAATTTTTCCCGACGGCCTTTTCCTGTCGCGTACCGAGGGCGCCGATGTCTAAATTGGCCAGACAAGAGCTGGCAGAGCGTGCGGCCGCGCGCTGGTTTATTTTCGGCAAACCTCAGCCGCCTTAGGCATGCACCGCTCGATAGCACCACGCGCGGTGGGCGGGGGGTTTGGTGCCGAAAGGGGTGAAGACCTAGGAAGACGCTGTCCGTGCGACCAACACATTTCTGCGGAAATTGCATCGTCATCGGACACAAAAGTAGAAATCGAAAGGTAGATGGGGGCTAACTCCGCATCTGTGCGGATTGTACCAACCGGATAGCATCGCTCCATGATCTGACGAACCACATCGCGCTTAAGCGCTTCGCCAGGGTGCTCTTCGAGCCGCAATTAGAAGAGAAAGTTTCTAAAAATTCAGTCTTCTCCGCCTTGATGAAAGTCGCACCTTCGGCCCCTCTATTTGTCATGAATTGAGAGGCAAGGGATTGGTGCCTTCTCCTAGAATCGAAAGGTATCGTTGATAGCTGAACACCCGGCCACGCTTGCGGCCGGTAACCTCATCAACGATGCCCAATCGCTTTAGGTCGGCGAGTGCGGCGTTGACCGTTGGAGCGGACAAACCCGTCACCTGAACAATCTGGTTCGCTGTGTGAAAAGGATCCTGCTGGAAAAACGTTAATACGAAGGGTCGACCCTGCTCTACCACTCTCCATGGTGATCCGCTCGCGATCTTCCTTGAAAAGATCGACGATCTGAATAGCTGCCTCAAACGCTTGATTGGCAGTGTCGGCGACGCCGGCTAGGAAAGTCCAGCCAAGCTTCCCAGTTTCCATGCTCACGGACCCCTTGTAATAACCGATAGTATTCTCTCCGATGGGACTTCAGATAAAGGCTGAGGAAGCAACATCCCGCCATGCGCTACGATACCAACCGGTCAATGGGCACGTTTGATGCTTCCGCCCCACTCCTCGCTTGGGGCGTAGCAAACTTGCTCACCTATATACAGTTGCCACTACCCCGCTGATCGGATGGACTATAGCCGTTGCCTCATCAAGGAACTTGCCTCTGATTGCAGCCGTATGTGGTTCTGGGGTCCGGCCCGGTCTGCCTACGACCGCCGTCACCCCATGTGCTGGCGATTAATATCGCGCTCCCCTCGCGCGGCTCGTGCGGGTCCGGTTGCTGCGTACGACGCGGAACAACATTCTCAAGGCGAGAGGATCGCTGCTGAAGAGGCAAGGCGTTCCAGTTTGCCCAGCGTTTGCTGACCCAGCTCCACGGCGCCGAAACCCTTCGCTTGCTGGAATTCAGCTTCCGTGCTGAACACCATGCCCAGCACAACTTTTGTCCCGCCATCCTGATCTTCGAAGGAGGCCCAGGCGTCTGCATGTTTCGGCCCGTTTTCGCCCCACAGCAGCGTATAGGCAAGCCGCTCTTCGGGCCGGATCTCGACATAGCGATGATGGTTCGGGAAGACTGTGCCGTCAGGGCCGATCATGTCAAAGACCCATTCCCCGCCGGTTCGCAGGTCAATTCTCTTCGTGCGGCAGGAAAACCCTTCAGGGCCCCACCATTGCGGTAGCGTCTTCTCGTTCATCCAGGTTTTCCAGACGATGTTGCGCGGTGCCTTTATCACTCGTTCCAGGACCATGGTTCGCCCGGCCACGCTGGCCAGATTGTTGAGACCGGCGCTGAAACCTTGTTGATAGCCATCGCGCATATCCTCGGCCAGCGAGGAAAGCTGCACCGTTACGGTCAAGCGGCTACGCTCTTCCGCGGCCTGAAAATCGGCGGTCACCAGCGCTGCCGATTGCGTTGAGCCGCCGGATGAGACCACCTCGTAATTCACGCTGCGGCGGGTTGGCTGCAGCTCCAGCCAGCCGCACTCACAGCGAATATCCGGCTCGCCGGCGACCTTGCAGAGCGACACTTCGCGCCCGCCCAGCCTGCTGTCCGCCTCCAGGAATTCCACTGTGACCGACGGCGAGGGAGAGGCCCACACCGCCCGAGCGGCGGGTGACAGCCAGACCTGCCAGAGAGCCGATAACGGAACGGCAATTTCCCGTTCGAAGCTGAGCGTTGCAAAACGGTCTTGCGGCTGATGCGGTTCAGCGTGTGCGCTTTTTCGACCTGATTTCGTTGTCATTCTGAATCCTCCTTCATGGCCTGCATTGCAAATGCCTCCAGCCGGTCAAGCCGGCTCTCCCACACGGCCCGCTGCTCATCGAGCCATGTGCTTACCGGCTCCAGCGCTTCGGGCACGATGGCGCAGGTGCGCACCCGCCCATCCTTGGAGGTGATGATCAGCCCTGCCTCCTCCAGCACGGAAAGATGCCGCATCACCGTGGGCAGACGCAGCCCCGTGGGTGCGGACAACTCCATGACCGGTGCCGGCCCGCCGCCGAGGCGCGCAAGGATCGCCCGTCGCGTCGGATCGGCCAGAGCCTGGAAGATCAGTGAAAGTTCCTGATGATGCTTAGTCATATTGCTAACTATCATGCTTCATCGTGACGGGGCAAGGGAAAACTTAGCAAGTTAACTAAGTTTTATCGCGGGGAATGGTCCTTGGGATGAAATGCCGATGCGTCTCCCGGCCGTTTCATTTGCGTAACCGGGCCTTTCCCCCTTCAAGCGCCTTGCGTTCGGCAACGGGCAGCGGATGCAACTGGAGCGCCGGAAACGGGCCATCAAAAGTTGCAGAAAAAGATTGACTCTCGCTGCCGCCTGAGTGAGCTTCGCCGGGAAAAGACGGGGAAAACATCAAATCATCATGTCACCAGAACGCTTTAATCAATGCCTGTGGGTGATCCGCTGGACGCCGATCAATATTGCGTCCGCGCTGCAATGCGAACTTTCATGGATTGAGGCGCTGGAAGCGGGCAACGAGGAGGTTCCCGCTGGCCTGGCGACATGGCTTGAAACGCTGGCTCAGGCCCATGAGGGTCTTCCGCCTCCGTCCACCTACAGAGGAAAACGGTCGACATTCTGATGCGGCCGGCAGTTTTCAGCCCTTACCCACGATTGGATTATCCGAAATGAAATATGTCATAGCAGCTCTTGGCCTGATCGCCTTCTCAAGCCCTGCCCTCGCCGCATCCTGCGAGAAGAACTTCACTGTCTCAGGCGTACCGATGGTGACGGCCGTCTCTTACAAGTCCTGGCAGGAACTGCCGAAGGCGAAAGCGCCTGCCGTGCTTCAAAAGCTGGCTCAGGCCGTGGCGGCGGAAGGTTTTTCAGGCATCCAGATCAACAAGGCGCTGTCTTCCATCGATGCGCACCAGGAGACCAGCGGCAGCGGCAGAATTCAGACGCTGCGGGTCGTGGCCCGGCAGAAGGGCGCCGCGGTGCGGATTGATGCTGTCTTCAACATTCAGGCAGGACAGATCGCGGACAAGAACGTCATCCGCGAGGGCATCTGCAATATCATCAATGGCGCGTGACGCACGGTGTATGAACTGCCGCTTCGCGGTCTTGATGCCGGTGCACACCGACATCGAGTAGTGGCGGCTGAGCGAGTGCGGCGCATCTGTGGCGTAGCGACCGTGCCGGCTGGCGCGGCGCGGGTATATGCGGGTTCATGCCGTTGATGGCAATGCTTATGGTATGGCGGGCAACCCCGGAATCTGCGATGGGTGCAGACAGGGATAGTGTCCGCAGCCGGAAGCAGGCTGTGAATCGACGGGGAAAATATGCCGATCTATGAACTGGCTGCCGTGGGCGCCGCGACGTGCTGGGCGATAACCGGGCTTCTTGCCGCGGGTCCGGCGGGGCGGCTTGGCGCGCTCGCCTTCAACAGGACGCGGCAGCTTTTTGTCGCCGCTCTGCTCGGGGTCTATGTGCTCGCGTCAGGCTCCTGGCGGGAGCTTCAGCCCGAAGCATTGTCGTCGCTTCTCCTATCCGGCTTCATCGGCATTTTTGTTGGCGACACGCTGCTCTTCACCTGCCTCAACCGGCTGGGGCCGCGCCGTTCGGGAATCCTGTTTGCGCTGAATGCCCCGATCGCCGCGCTGCTGGCATGGGTGGTGCTTGGCGAGCAGCTTCCCACAAGGGCCATTGCCGGCATAGGCCTGACACTCAGCGGCGTGCTGCTGGCAATCCTCTTCGGCAAACGTAAGGCCCAGCTGCATGAATGGGAGAGCGTTAAGGGGCCTCTGTGGCTTGGCGTGCTCTTCGGCCTTCTGGCGGCGCTCAGCCAGGCGGTCGGCTCACTCATCGCACGGCCCGTGATGGCGACCGGGATCGATCCTCTTGCCGCTTCCATGCTGCGTGTCGGGGTGGCCGCCCTTTGCCTCACCGCGTTGACCATGCTGCCCATCGAAGCTGTCAGGCCCAGAGGCCCGATGACCAGAAGCCTGTTCCTGCAGACAGCGTTCACGGGCATCATCGCCCTGGCTTTCGGCATGACGCTGCTTCTCTTTGCCCTTTCCGGCGGCAAGGTCGGCATCGTCTCGACACTGTCGGCGACGACGCCGGTGATTATCCTGCCGCTTCTTTGGCTGAGAACACGGGAAATGCCGGCGCCCGGCGCATGGGCAGGCGCCGCCCTTGTCGTTGCCGGTATGGCGCTCATGTTCTGGAGATAGCTTCAACCCGATGGGGTACGGGTGCGGAAACACATCATCCGCGTCGAGACATTTCACGCCAGGATTCAGACAGCACGGCCCCTTGCTAAGCAACTTTTGCGTGCTTAAAAGGCCCAGAATATCAGTTCGTTAGAGAGGACTCACTTCGTGGAACAGGAAACCATCCAGACCGGCAAGGGTCGAGGCAAGGCGCTTTGGGCGGCGGTTGCAATTATTGCCGTTGCTGCCGCAGGCGTCATCGGCGGCAAGACCTTCTACGAAGCAAAGGTGAAAGAACTTGTTGCCCGCAGCGGTGCGACGGCCACTTCCATCGAGGTCGATTTTCTCGGAAAAATTCATGTTCGCGATCTGACGTTGCCGCTTGAAGATGGCAAGAATATCAAGATCGCGGCTATCGACGGACGTCCGAAACTTCCGTTTCTGGACGGCGCGCTTGATATGAAGACCATCGATATCGATGTGCCGACCGGAAAGATTTCGATGGCGCAGGCCCGCGTCGAGAATGCCGCATTCGAAAAGCCGGCACAAGCTGAAGAAAACGGCAACTCCCTGCCCCGGCGCATCGAGCGCTTCGCGGCAACAAACATCTCCACGCCGGAGGTGACGTTTACCCAGTCCGTCGCCACCACCGAGCAGAAGACCGTTTACAGGAACCTCGCTTTCTCTGAGATCACCGGCGGTCGCATTGCCCGATACTCTATCGACAATGGCAGCTACGACATCAAGATGCAGCTTCCCGACAGCGAAGGCGCGATAAAGGACAAGCATATGGTTGTGTCGACCGGCGCAATCGCCGGCGAGAACATCGATGTCGCTTATCTCGCCCGGCTCTATTCGGAAAAGGCCGGCCCGGACGACAAGGAAGCGAAGCCGCTCTACGGGCCGCTCTCCGTCAAGGCTGTCTCCTTTTCTGACGGAGACGGTCATTTCAGCTACGATGAAATCCGCAGCGACGGCTTTACCGCCCGGATGCCAGCCGAGCCGCTACTGGAGACTCTGAAAGTACTGACAACGACCCAAAATCCTGACGAGCTTTCACCGGAAGCGCGCCAGGCGCTTTTCTCAAAGGTCGTCTCAATTCTCGACATGGTCGGCAAAAGCGACATGCAGCTCATCGGCTTCAAGGTCGACGCACCGGATGAACAGCAAGGGGCGGCTGGCAAAAGGGTCAAGGCCACCATCGACCGTATCGACATGCAGATGGACAGCCGCAAGCTCGACTTCGGCTTGAATGGCATGTCGATCGGCGACGACGATGGCAAGATCGAAGTTGCGGAAGCAAGCCTCAAGGGCTTTGACTGGAGTTCGACGATCAAGGGAATTTCCGAGATCATCGCGCTCGACGAGACGCAGATCGAGACCTTTCAGTTTAACCGCCTGATACCAGAACTTGGCCGGGTGCGCGTCGGCGGCATCAACGTCGACATGGCCGCGCCGGAAAAGCCGGAGGAAGAAACGACGGGAACGCCTGAGCGTATCAAGTTCTCACTCAAGAATTTCGAGATGGGGCTGACCAAGCCCTTCAACGGCATCCCCACCGATATCGAGATCAGGCAGGACGAACTCACGCTTCCGATCCCCGCGGACTCGCAGGAGGAAGTTTTCGTCGAAGCCCGCAAACTGGGTCTTGAAACGCTCGCCTTCTCTTATGGCCTTGCGGCAGGCTGGGACGAACCGAACAGCAATCTGGTGATCCGCGACATCTCGCTAAGCAGCAAGGACTTCGGCAGCGTCAATTTTGCCGGTCTAGTAGGCGGCTTTACCGAAGAGTTCTTCTCTTTCGACGTCAATCGCGCGCAGGCGGCGCTCTTCGGGCTCGCCGGCCGCGAAGTGAAGCTCACGATCAAGGACGAAGGTTTGATGGCGAAGGCGATCAAGCTTTATGCCCTGCAGAATGACATGACGGAAGATCAGGTACGCGCCACTCTGACTCTGGTGGCGAGCATGATGTTGCCGCAGGTGGCCGCTGAACAGCCCAAGCTGCAAAACGCCGTGGAAGCGCTCGTGCAGTTCATCAGCAAACCCGGGACCCTGACGGTCACGGTCAAATCCACCGGCGCAAACGGCCTCGGCATTTTCGATCTGGTTGCCGCCTCCGACAATCCGATGGGTCTTCTCGACAAGGTCGACATTCAGGCGACGGCTGAATAAATCGAGCGACCTCTGCCCCTTCAGTGGCTGCACAAGCGTAGCTAGTGCAGCCACTCGCAACTATAGGCGAGGACCGGCTCGGCAAAGCCTTTCAGCCTGTAGCGATCGCCGTGCACGAGGACATCGGCGCCGCCATATTCCTGAAAAGTCTTGTCCGATATCAGGATCTGGTCGCTCCCGGCGGCGGCACAAAGCCTTGCCGCCAATTGCACTGTAGTCCCGAAGAAATCATTGCTGTCCTCGACAGGCTCCCCGCAATCCAGACCGATACGGATGTGAATGGGCTCGCCCCTGTCGCTGTTGTAGCGATGGAACTCGCGCTGGATATCGATGGCGCAATCCACGGCGAATGGCGTGGAGGAGAACACGGCCATTATGCCATCGCCGGTGTGCTTGACTTCCCGCCCCGAGCGCCGCCCCAGACAACCGCGCACGAGGGCATCGTGTGCCCGGATAAGTTCCGCCGCCATGCGATCCCCGAGGCGGGCCGTCATTTCGGTTGAACCGACAATGTCCGTGAAAAGGATCGCGCGGTGGCCGGGGTCCATATTTCTCGAGGCGGCCCCAGGCGCCACCGGATCCTGTATTCGCCCGAGAAACGCTTCCACGGCCGACAGGGCGACTTCCACCACCTCGCTGGCGACGAACCCGTGCGCTTCCCGATGCACGCACTGCGCGGTTTCGGCGTCCGGAGCGTCCATAAGGCAAAAGGCCGTACCGCGCCTTTCATCGAACCAGTAGGTCAAGAACCTGACGCCGTACCGATCCTGGATGTTAAGATCTTTAAGATGTGCTGCGGCGATATCCGCAGCCGAAACGCCGGCAAGCTCGTGCCGGTCCATGAAGATAGGCATTGGTTTCCTCCCAAGAGTATATCGTTGCCTCCTCTGTCAGCCATTTTATGACGTCGCCGAATTGCCGTCTATCGTTCTTACGGGTGACGCCGGACAAGGCGGGAACACCGGAAAGGGCGAAATTCCTTCGCCTTAGAATGCCGCAGGCTGTATGCCCGCAAGGCTTCCCGACAGCCGCAGCGACTTACCTGCGCTTGACCATGCGCCGAAGCAGGGAGCGGGATCGGACTTTATGGGGAATGAGGTGGATATCGCTGACCAGCTTTGCGCCGCCTTCGCGTCGCTCCAAGGTTATTTTCCGGCTATGGAAGGCCTCCAGTTCGGCACGATGCGCCACGCTGATGATGGTGGCGTCGGGCAATTCATCGATCACCTTCTGCATCATCCTAGGCGGCAATGACGCCCGCCACGAAATCCACGGGCGCTTCGGTGGCGATCCGCATATCTTCCGACAGCCGCGCCTCCGGATTTTGATGGTCGCCGTCGATCAGGTCGAGCTGGTAATAGCGGCCATTTGCGATCCATCGGGAGACCAGCACCTTGGTCAGCCACGACCGCCAGCGCCGTTGAATGCGCATTCGGACGTAAACCTGCGAGGTCACAATAAAGACGCTTCCAAGAACCAGCGGCGGAAATATGGAAGCGAGAAAGTAGATCGTCGATGCGTCCCGTTTTTCAATCGCGTCGAAAATCCCGCGATTCCAGATGTTGATGCCATATTGGAAACCGACATTGACGCCGATCATCACCAGAAGCCCGATGGAGAACGGCCACGCAAGTCCATCCCCACGGCGGCTCCAGAAACCCCGCGCGCTGATCAGGAACCGCTTCAGAAGATATCGCTTGCGAAGCTCTTCGGTCTGCTGCGGTGTCAAGCCCAAGACGGGCCCTATTTCCTCCGGCGGGAGTGGATCATCCGGTGCGTCATTGGCATGAACGTTCTCTGCACCCTTTTGGCCGGCGCCATCGACTGGTTCAGGATTTGCGTCAGCATCGGTCATGGATGGATAAACGGATGACTGTTTGAAAAGTTGCCGGCCCGGAAGGGTTTGCAGTCGGGCAAGAAAGCTCCGCTGGCCCTGTCTCCGTTGCAAGGGCGAAGCATGCCGAGACCGGACGCCTTGTTTCTAGAAGGTCCGCGGGGCCAATATCTCGTACGCACTGCCGGCCAACATTGTGCAACGCACAAAGTTCGGAGGAATAGGCATGAAATTCGGATTTTTAGATACATATCATCCGGAAAAATTCGTCTAAAACTCTCTCAACTCAAGGAGAGAGACCATGACGGACACGACATCAGATTTTGATGGGTCAACAATTGCCCTGGAGGCCGCAGAAGAACCCGCATGGACAGCTGCGACCTGGTTCGCGGTTCTTTCGATGGCGGCCACCAGTTTTGCGCTGGTTTCGGCCGAGTTCCTGCCAGCGGGATTGTTGACGCCCATGGCGCGCGATCTCGGCATTACCGAGGGTACAGCCGGACAGGTTGTGACGGCGACAGCTTCCGTGGGCGCCGTGACGGCTTTGCTGAGCAATGTTCTCATCGGCAAACTGAACCGCAAGACCGTGCTTGTCGGTCTTAGCGCCCTGGCGATCGGCTCCAACATTCTCGCATCGGTTGCTGCCGATTTCTGGCTATTGCTGCTGGGCCGGGCCGGGCTGGGGATTGCGCTCAGCGGTTTCTGGGCGCTTTCGGTTGCGGTCGTGGCACGGCTCGTCGGCGCAAATTCGACCGGGCGCGGCATGGCTATCGTCACCCTCGGCGTTTCACTCGCCACCATTGCGGCTCCCTCCATGGGCGCCTTGATCAGCGACTGGGTGGGATGGCGCGTAGCCATGTCGATGACGGCGGGGCTTGCCATCATTGCCATGCTGCTGCAGATATTCAGCCTGCCATCGCTGCCGGCAAGTACGAGCAACAGTCTTTCCGATGTTTTCCGGCTGACGCGGCGGCGCAGCGTTCAACTGGGGATGCTGGCAATCCTGTTGCTGATGACAGGGCATTTTGCCGGCTCGGTCTATGTGCGTCCCTTCCTCGAACAGGTGACGCTGCTTGACACCACGCCGATTGCCCTCGCCCTGCTCGGCTTTGGCGTTGCTTCCGTGATCGGCAATGTGCTGGGGGGCCGGATGGCTGACACCAGCATCCGCCTCGCACTCATCGTAACCGCCGCCCTGATGGCATT
>NZ_JAQKGN010000014.1:0-124551 GCF_027956555.1 Agrobacterium sp. ST15.16.055 | reverse complement strand
CCGCCTGGGGATGAGGAAACGAGGCTCATCTTATCTCCCGTTCACCCGCAAAAGACGACAATAAAACGTCATCATCCCGAAAAAGAAAAAACCCGCCGAAAATATCGACGGGTTTGTCAGCGGTCTGAGGCCGGATTTTTCCGGCCTTTTTCTTTTGAAAGGCGCGGCGAACGGGCGGGCCTTGAAAAGGCGCGAGCGCATACCAATATATGGTTCAACAGTGTTTCAGATGAGAGCTGTCAGACGGGCATTTTTGAAAGTGCCGCTGTTATCGCGTTAACCAAAGATTAACCGAAACAGCCGATCCTGATGGTGAAATGCAGCGGCCATGAAAGTGGACGCGCTCTGGAACATCACCGTTGAACGCTTTGACCACGGATGTACTGGCATTGACGGAAAACGGATGGAAAGGTCGGGCTTGCCCGGCCTTTTTTTTGCGATGAGCAAACGGAAAGGGAGGAAGCGCCGGGTAACCGTGCTTCCTCTTTTTTTGTCATTTTGCCGCGAGCGCGTCCAGAATGCGGATCCAGGAGCGGATGCCCTTGTGGAAGGACTGCAGATCGTATTTTTCATTCGGCGAGTGAATGCGGTCGTCCGTCAGGCCGAAGCCGACAAGCAGCGAATCCATGCCCAGCATCGTCTGGAAATCGCCGACGATCGGGATCGAGCCCCCCATGCCGATGACAACGGCGGGTTTTGGCCACTCTTCCGAAAGCGCATTCTTGGCTTTGGTGAGCACGGGCGAATCGTAGGACAGCTGGATGGCCGGTGATGCGCCATGTTCGTGGAACTCCACGGAGCAATCGGCCGGAATCTTGGATCGCACATAGGCCCGGAAGCTGTCGCGAATGGCTGCGGGGTTCTGCTCGCCGACAAGGCGGAACGACACCTTGGCGGAGGCTTTCGCGGCGATCACGGTCTTGAAACCATCGCCGGTATAACCGCCGATAATGCCGTTGACTTCCGCCGTCGGGCGCGCCCAGGTCTGCTCCAGCACGGAACGGCCCTTTTCGCCCGAGGGAACAGAAAGGCCGACTTCACCGAGGAAGGCTTCCGCCGTGCGGCCAAGCGTTTCCCAGGAGGCCTTGATGTTGGCAGGGGTTTCTTCCACACCGTCATAAAAACCGGCAAGCGTCACGCGGCCCGTCTCGTCATGCAGTCCGGCAAGGATATCGGTGAGGATGTGGATCGGGTTTGCGGCGGCGCCGCCAAAAAGGCCGGAATGCAGATCGCGATCAGCCGCAGTAATGATGATCTCTTCGCCGACCAGGCCGCGAAGGGCTGCGGCAATGGCGGGCGTATCCCGGTCCCACATGCCGGTATCGCAGACCAGCGCATAATCGGCCTTCAACTCCTGCGCATTGGCCTCGAGGAATGGCTTCAGTGACGGCGAGCCGGATTCTTCTTCGCCTTCAAAAAGAATGGTAACGCGCACCGGCAGGCCGCCATTGACAGCCTTGTACGCTCGGCAGGCTTCCACGAAGGTCATCAGCTGGCCCTTGTCGTCCGCCGTTCCGCGTCCGGTAATCACCTGCCGGCCGGCGCCGATATCCTTGACGGCGGGTTCGAACGGATCGTTTTCCCACAGCTCGAGCGGATCGACCGGCTGGACGTCATAATGGCCGTAAAAAAGCACATGCGGCGCGTCCTTGGTGGCCGCATCGTGATGCGCAACGACCATGGGGTGGCCGGCCGTATCCCGGACGGAAGCCGTAAAGCCGAGCGCCGAAAGCGTTCTGACTAGCCATTCCGCCGCCTTGCGGCATTCCGCCTTGTAGGCGGGGTCCGTCGAAATCGAGGGGATGCGCACGAGTTCGAACAGCCGCTCAAGGCTGGAGGTGAGATTGTCGTCGGCGGTGGAAAGAATGGGGGAAACGTCTGTCATCGATGATCCTGTCATGTCTGTCGTGACCCGGCGATAAGACGAAACATCCGGGCATCGCGCATCGCGGGAAACAAGGGGGCCGGCGCGTCGTGAATCGGCAAACGTGCGGCCGCCGGAACGATAGAGCAGTTCAGGGAAAGTGCGAAGCGGTTTCGGGCTGTAAATGCTATTTCGCTTTTTTGGCGCTTTCGATCGCCCGGCGCATATATTCCAGCAGAAGCTGCCTCTCGAAACGCCGGAAATCCTTGAGCAACGCATCTTCGGTGGCTTCGGAGGCGGCAATGGCGTTGGCTTCCAGATCCCTGCCGCGCTGGGTCAGTTCGATGATCTGGGCACGGCGGTCGCTTGGATGGGATTTGCGGACGATCAGCCCATCGCGCTCCATGCGCGAGAGCGTATTGGCGAGCGTCGCCTGTTCGACATCGATCCTATCCAGCACTTGCCGCTGCGTCAGGCCGTCCTCATGCCAGAGTTCGATGAGGATGGGGAATTGCCCGGGCGAGAAACCCAGGGCGGCGGCTCTTTTCTGCAGCGCCATGGTGAATTCCCGCGCCATTCTCGAAGCGAGATAGATTGCCGATTCGTCCCGGGAAAAACCCATTCTTCCGCCCATAAAGCATCACGGCCGGCTCAGCCCGGCAATTCGATAGCGCGATATATATCGCATGATATGTTTAAGCCAGACCGAAATAGTGCATAAAACAAAACCGCCATGGCCGGGAGGGGTCGGCCATGGCGGTCATATTGGAGGACAAAGGCCCGGAGAGGGGGAAAGGCCTTTGTCCGGTCTGACGCGGCGGGGGACGAGCCAGCT
Organism: Agrobacterium sp. ST15.16.055; assembly: GCF_027956555.1. NCBI lineage: Bacteria > Pseudomonadati > Pseudomonadota > Alphaproteobacteria > Hyphomicrobiales > Rhizobiaceae > Agrobacterium > Agrobacterium sp. ST15.16.055. The sequence goes on along the minus strand of NZ_JAQKGN010000014.1, from coordinate 121,852 downwards.
ATCAGACTACGGCGTGATCAGGCGCCGTCCCTCATGAAATGTGTCTGCAAATGCGGCTTTTCAAGGGAAGGGCGGATTACAAATCGGTAAGGTGAAGCGATGTTCAGGCACGCTCGTCATTTTTGTGTCTTGCGCGCATTGCAATCGCGAAATTGGCTGCACCGGCGAGCAGCACGAAGAAAACGAAGAACACAAGCTGATCACCAATGTCGCCCAAAGGGTGGAGGACCAATAGAAGGAACGCGGCAATGACTGCTGAGTTAAGGAAATGGAACTCCGCAGTTCCATGGATACTGCGTTCCAAGTCAAGGGTTTCCGGAAAAAAGCAGCGCAAACCCTTGCTTGCCAGAAGATAAAGCGGCGCCACAAGAGCTTTCTGAAAAATCGTCGTTGCCTGATCGCCTTGTAACCACGATGCGGTCGCGACGATGGCAGTGAGAAGAACTACTCCAAAATAGGCTTTAATTATCGAATCTTTGGACATCGGCTTTTCCCTAGAAATCATCAAAGATATAGCCTCGCATCTGATCTCGACGATAGACCTTTCGCCTTCGGCGCGCTATCCATGCTACCCATGAAAAAAGGCGATCATCTCTTCCTCGTTGACGGTTCCGGTTTCATTTTCCGGGCCTTCCATGCAATCCCGCCGCTGAACCGCAAGTCGGACGGGCTGCCGGTCAACGCCGTCTCCGGGTTCTGCAACATGTTGTGGAAGCTGCTGAAGGATGCGCGCAATACCGATGTCGGCGTGACGCCGACCCATTTTGCGGTGATTTTCGACTATTCATCGAAGACCTTCCGCAACGAACTTTATGATCTCTACAAGGCCAATCGCACCGCGCCGCCGGAAGATCTGGTGCCGCAATTCGGCCTGATCCGTGAGGCGACGCGCGCCTTTAACCTTCCCTGCATTGAGACGGAAGGCTTTGAGGCGGACGATATCATCGCCACCTATGCCCGGCAGGCCGAGGCGATCGGAGCCGATGTCACCATCATCTCCTCCGACAAGGATCTGATGCAGCTCGTCACGGCTAATGTACATATGTACGACGCCATGAAGGACAAGCAGATCGGCGTTCCGGACGTTGTCGAGAAGTGGGGCGTAGGCCCGGAAAAGATGATCGACCTGCAGGCAATGACGGGCGATTCGACTGACAATGTTCCTGGCATTCCTGGCATCGGCCCGAAGACGGCGGCGCAATTGCTGGAGGAATACGGCGATCTCGATACACTGCTGGCGCGGGCAGGCGAAATCAAGCAGCAGAAGCGCCGGGAAAATATCATCGCCAATGCGGAGCTTGCCCGCCTTTCTAGACAGCTCGTGGCACTCAGGACCGATGTTCCGCTGGATCAGTCTCTCGAAGCGCTGGTGCTCGAACCACAGAACGGCCCGAAACTGATCGCCTTCCTGAAAGCGATGGAGTTCACGACGCTGACACGCCGGGTTGCCGAGGCGACCGAAACCGACGCTTCCGCCATCGATGCCGCCAATGTGCCGGTACAATGGGGCGCCGAAGCCCATGGTCCCGATCTGGATGCGCCGTCTGCCGCCGTCGTTAAGGTTGGCGAAGCGGCCGCTGACGCGACGGGCGCTCCGCCAAGGAAAGCAACAGGTGAAGGCAGCGCGCCCGCCGATCTTGCCACAGCGCGACAGGCGCTTTTTTCCGCCGCCAAGATCGATACGACCGCCTATCTGACGATCAGGGACCTTGACACGCTCGACCGCTGGATCGCGGCGGCCCGGGAGACGGGTGTTGTTGCCTTCGATACGGAAACGACCTCGCTCGACCCGATGCAGGCGGAACTTGTCGGTTTTTCTCTGGCCATTGCCGATAACGGCAAGGATGCCACGGGCACCGATATCCGGGCCGCCTATGTTCCCTTGACGCACAAGACCGGTTCCGGCGGCGATCTCTTCAGTGATGGCATCAAGCTCGCCGAAGGGCAGGTGCCCTTTGCCGAAGCTCTGGAGCGTCTGAAGGACCTGCTTGAGGACGAGGCTGTCCTCAAGGTCGCGCAGAACCTCAAATACGATTACCTGCTGATGAAACGCCACGGTGTGGTTATGCGCAGCTTCGACGATACGATGCTGATTTCCTATGTGCTCGAAGCCGGCAAGACGACGCATGGCATGGATACGCTGTCCGAACGCTGGTTGGGTCACACGCCGATCGCCTATAAGGACGTGGCGGGATCGGGCAAGTCGAGCATCACCTTCGATTTTGTCGACATCGACAAGGCAACTGCCTATGCGGCTGAGGATGCCGACGTTACCCTGCGGCTGTGGATGGCGCTTAAGCCCCGGCTCGTCTCGGAACGGCTGACCAAGGTTTATGAGCGGCTGGAACGCCCCCTCGTGCCGGTACTGGCGCATATGGAAGAGCGCGGCATCACCGTCGACCGTCAAATCCTGTCACGCCTTTCCGGCGAACTTGCGCAGAAGGCTGCAAGCTTCGAAGAGGAAATCTACGAACTGGCGGGCGAGCGCTTCAACATCGGATCGCCAAAGCAGCTCGGCGATATTCTGTTCGGCAGGATGGGTCTGCCCGGCGGCTCGAAAACCAAGACCGGCCAATGGTCAACATCGGCGCAGGTTCTGGAAGATCTGGCAGCGGAAGGTGCCGAACTGCCGCGCAAGATCGTCGACTGGCGGCAGCTGACGAAGTTGAAATCGACCTATACAGATGCGCTGCCGGGATATATCCATCCCGAGACGAAGCGGGTGCATACGTCCTATGCGCTCGCCTCCACCACCACGGGACGCCTGTCCTCCTCGGAGCCGAACCTTCAGAACATCCCGGTTCGCACAGCGGAAGGCCGCAAGATCCGCACGGCTTTCATTTCCACGCCCGGTCACAAGCTTCTGTCGGCCGACTATAGCCAGATCGAACTGCGCGTGCTTGCCCATGTCGCCGATATTCCGCAGCTTCGGAACGCCTTTGAAAACGGCATCGACATTCATGCCATGACGGCATCGGAAATGTTCGGCGTGCCGGTTGAAGGCATGCCGTCGGAAGTGCGCCGCCGCGCCAAGGCGATCAATTTCGGCATCATCTACGGCATATCCGCCTTCGGTCTCGCCAATCAGCTTGGTATCGCCCGCTCCGAAGCAGGCGACTATATCAAGAAATATTTCGAGCGTTTTCCCGGCATTCGCGATTACATGGAAGCGACCAAAGCCTTCGCGCGCGAAAACGGCTATGTCGAGACGATTTTTGGCCGCCGCGCCCATTATCCGGAAATCCGCTCCTCCAATCCTTCGGTAAAAGCCTTCAATGAGCGCGCGGCCATCAACGCGCCGATCCAGGGCTCGGCCGCCGATATCATCCGCCGGGCCATGGTCCGCATCGAGCCGGCGCTGGAGGCGGAAAAGCTTTCCGCCCGCATGCTTTTGCAGGTGCATGACGAACTCATCTTCGAAGTCGAGGAAGCGGAAATCGAAAAGACCCTGCCGGTCGTCGTCTCCGTCATGGAAAATGCGGCCATGCCGGCGATTTCCATGAGGGTGCCGCTGAAAGTGGACGCCCGCGCGGCGGACAATTGGGATGAGGCGCATTGATCGGTCAATGAGCGGCGGATGTCATTACTTTGTCGCGTGCGGGGACTAGGGGAAACGTCTCACAAGGAGTTTCCCATGCACGCCCCGCTGGTCTCGAAAGATCTCGACTATATTTCCGTCGCCAACCACGATCAGCCGCCGCGCCATCTCGGCAGCCGCTTCAATGCGGATGGCGAGTTTCTGCCGGAGCCCGGCAATACCGTTGTAAGCCATCTCGCCAGCGGATCGCAGACCGAAAAAGCGATCATCGCAACCCGCCAGCGCTTTCTGGACATGCCGGAGGCGTCGCAGCTTGCCTTCACGCCGATTTCCAGCCTGCATATGACCGTGTTTCAGGGCATCATCGAGTTCCGCCGCGCCTTGCCCTACTGGCCGGAAAACATTCCTCTCGATACGCCGATTGACGTGATGACCGATTATTATCGCGACCGGCTCTCCGCCTTTCCGGTCCTGCCGGCATTCAGCATGCAGGTGACGGGCCTGCGCCCGACGGGCCTTGTCATGAAGGGTGCTACGGCCGAGGATGACCGGATCGTGGCTCTCTGGCGGGATGAATTTGCCAAGTTGTTCGGCTATCGCCACCCGGATCATGAAACCTACGAATTTCACATCACCCTGTCTTACATCATCAGCTGGTTCGAGCCGGAATCCCTGCCGCGCTGGCAGGCCATGCTGGATGAAGAACTTGAAAAACTGCGCGCTGCCGCGCCGGTCATAGAGATGCGACCGCCAGCTTTCTGTGAATTCAAGGATATGAACCACTTCAAGGAACTCGTTGTTTTCGATAAACCCGCGCCTGTGATTCCCGATATCTGAGACAGGCCTGCCGCGCTGATTTCCCTGAATCGGAAAAAATGCGCATCAGGGCTGGTCAAAGCCCGTTTGGGCATGTATAAGCGCGCCAAATTTCCGATATCGAGACATCCGACATTCGGCCTTTGGTTCTGGCCGGTTCCGTTGTTTCGCCGCTTAAGTGGAGTAACAAAAATGGCTGTACCAAAAAGAAAAACAAGCCCGTCCAAGCGCGGTATGCGCCGCTCGGCTGACGGTCTCAAGTCTGCGACCTACGTTGAAGACAAGAACTCCGGCGAACTGCGCCGTCCGCACCATATCGATCTGAAGACCGGTATGTATCGCGGCCGTCAGGTTCTGACGCCGAAGGAAAGCGCATAAGCTTTTCTGAAAGCATCTATGCAAAAACCGGCCCCCGTGGCCGGTTTTTTGTTTTGAGGGCCGTTCTGCTGTCTTTTCCGCTCACTTGGAAAATTCGGCCACTCCTCCTACACTCTTTTAGAGAGAGCAGGTTTCGATGCCTGCAAAAGGCGGGGAGCTTCGGTGAAATATCGCTGGATTTTGTTGATGCTTCTCAGCCTGGGTCTCGGTTATGGCGCCGTGACCAGAGGTGGCGGCATTATTGCGGAAAGCTATTTCGGCGAAATGTCCGATCAGGGCCGCACCACTCTGCGGCTGGCCGTTTCCGCCCTCGGCGGGCTTTTGAGCCGCTACGAGCCGCTGCCGGCTCTGATCGCCGATCATGACGACATTGAGGAACTGGTCGCACATCCCAAGGATGCCGAACTGCGCCAGCGCGCCAATGTCTATCTCAAATCCATCAACACCCTGCTGGAATCCTCCGATATTTACATCATCACGCTGGATGGGGAGACAATCGCCGCCAGCAACTATGATGGTCCGACCAGCTTCGTCGGTGAGAATTTCAGCTACCGTCCCTATTTTCAGGACGCCGCCAAAGGTTTCCAGTCGCGGTTCTTCGCGCTTGGCACCACGTCCCACAAGCGTGGCTATTATTTTTCGGCGCCCATCCTTTTTAATGAGGAGATCAAGGGCGTCATCGTCTTTAAGGTCGACATTGAAGGCATAGAAGCCTCCTTCGGCAATGGCGAGAACCGAATTCTGGTATCGGACCCGGAAGGCATCATCTTCATGACTGGAACGCCGCAATGGCTTTATTCCGGCCTGATGCCGCTGACGCCCGAGAGGCTGGCGCGCACGGAGACCTCTCGCCGCTACGCCAATGCAACGCTGAAGGAGTTGCCGGTGAAAAACGGCAATTTTGGCTCCCATCAACTGATGACAATCAGCCAAAATGACGGTGAAAGGGAATATATGGTCCTGTCGCAGCCGATGCCCGACGCGGGCTGGACAGTCAGTGTGCTGATGGACACGGGTTCCCTCCGAACGCAGGTGAAGACGGCGATGATAGCCATCATCCTCTGCCTGTGTCTTGCTGCCGCGCTCATCGCCGCCATGCTGCAAAGGCGTCGTCGTCTGCGCGAACGCCTGACCCATCAGGCGGAGGCGCAGGCGGAGCTGGAACGCCGGGTGGAGGAGCGCACCGCCGATCTGGCGCGGGTCAATCAGGAGATCGAACACGAAGTCGCCGAGCGCCGCCAGACGGAAAAACAGTTGCGCAAGATGCAGAACGAGCTGGTGCAGGCGGGCAAGCTCGCAGCGCTCGGCCAGATGTCGGCGGCGTTGTCGCATGAGTTCAACCAGCCGCTCGCAGCCGCCAAGAATTATGCCGAAAACGCCTCGCTTCTCATGGAACGGGGACGGCTGGAGGAGGTGACAGAAAACCTCAGGCGCATTTCGGGCCTTATCGACCGTATGGCCTCCATCAGCAAACATCTCAGGAATTTCGCCCGTAAACCCAATGAAAAAACGGCCGCGGTAAGTCTCGAAGCCGTCCTTCGCGATACGCTCGAAATCGTCGGCGCGCGGCTGAAGGCCGCCGATGCGGTGCTGGATGTGGATCTCGGTCGGGTTCCGCTTGCCGTGAAAGCCGGCCCGGTGCGGCTGCAGCAGGTGCTCGTCAACATCATCTCCAATGCTGCCGATGCGGTGGAGGGACGCGAGGAACGCCGCATTGCGCTGCGGGCCGTGCAGCACTGCCAGTCGGTGTCGATTTTCATTCGTGATCGCGGTCCGGGCGTGCCGGCGGCGATTTCAGAACGCATTTTCGATCCCTTCTTCACCACCAAGGGCGTGGGGCGCGGCCTCGGTCTTGGCCTGTCCATATCCTATAATATCATCAAGGATTTTGGCGGCCAGCTGCGCGTCAGAAACCATGAAGACGGCGGGGCGGAGTTCGAGATCGAATTGCCAGCCGCCGCGTGGCGCGTGGAGGCGGCTGCGGAATGACCATGTCGCGGGTTCTGTTGATCGATGATGAGGAAGAGCTGCGCTTTTCCACGGCGCAGGCGCTGGAGCTCTCAGGCTGTGACGTCACCATGCTCGCAAGCGCCGAACATGCGCTCGAACTCATCGGCTACAGCTTCGACGGCGTGGTGGTCAGCGATATCCGGATGCCCGGCATGGATGGCATGACGCTGCTGCAGAAGGTGCGGGAGCTTGATGCGGAGATACCTGTCATCCTGATGACAGGCCATGGCGATGTGCAGCTCGCGGTCAACGCCATGCGCAACGGCGCTTATGATTTCATCGAAAAGCCGTTCACGCCGCAATATCTCGCCGGCATCATCAAAAGGGCCAATGATCGGCGGGCGCTGGTGCTGGAAAACCGCCGTCTCAAGGCGGTGGCAGGCAAGCATGACGATCTCGAAACACGCCTACCCGGCAGAACCCAGATCATGGTCGATCTGCGGTATCGTATCCGCGCTATCGGTGCGACGGACGCCGATACGTTGATCGTCGGTGACACGGGCGCCGGCAAGGAGGTCGTGGCGCGCGCGCTTCACGATATCAGCGCCAGGGCCAACCGGCCATTCGTGGCGATCAATTGCGCCGCCCTTCCGCAGACGTTGATCGAAAGCGAGTTGTTCGGTCATGAGGCAGGCGCCTTCCCCGGTGCGCTGCGCCCGCGCTACGGCAAGTTCGAACATGCTCGCGGCGGCACCATATTGCTGGATGAGATCGGCTCCATGCCCTTCGAATTGCAGGGCCGCTTCCTGCGTGTCTTGCAGGAACGGGTGATTACCCGTCTCGGCTCGAATGAAACGGTCGAACTCGATGTCCGTTTTATCGCCACCAGCAAGGTCGATCTGGAACAGGAAGTCGCGGCCGGTCGGTTCCGTGCGGATCTTCTTTATCGGCTCAACGTGGCGACACTTCTCGTGCCGTCGCTCTCGCAGCGCAGCGCAGATATACCGTTACTTTTCCTGCATCTCGTGCGGGAAGCCGCTGCCCGCTACGGGCGGGAAGACATGGAGGTGCCGCAAAGTCTGCTTTCGGCCGTCTCCCTGCGTGAGTGGCCGGGCAACGTGCGTGAACTGCGCAATGCCGCAGACCGTTTCGTTCTCGGTCTGGAAAGCGATGTGTCCGAAGCCTCCCTGCCGTTTCATGATGACGGAAAAGCGGCCCTTGCCACACGGGTTGCGGCTTATGAAAAAAGCCTGATCGCACACGCAATCGCCGTGCACGGCGGAAATCTGAAATCCGTTTATGAAAATCTCGGCATTTCGCGCAAAACGCTGTACGAAAAAATGCAGAAATACGGCCTGCGCCGGCACATGACCGAGGTCTGATGGGTGGATTTCCACCCATAGATCATTCCTTATGGGTAGAAATCCACCCATTGCCGTCCGGGATGGCAATAAAAGCGCACCGCACGACAAGACCGCCATTGCTGAACGGTGATCCCGGATCGCAAATATCTCACCCCGGTCGCCATGGAGGAGCATGCGCGGCTGAAGTGGCGAACATTTTCATCCGGGAGGAATCGATGAAAATACTGAAGACAGTCACCGGCCTTGCTGCTGCCGCTGCCGTTTCCCTTTTTGCGCTGTCCGCATCCGCTCAGAACTATCCAGAGCGCAATATCACTATGGTCGTGCCCTTTTCCGCTGGCGGCCCCACGGATACGGTCGCGCGTCTTGTCGCTGAATCCATGTCGAAGGACCTCGGCCAGCAGATCATCGTCGAAAATGTCGGCGGCGCAGGCGGCACGCTGGGTGCTGGTCGCGTGGCATCGGCCGATCCGGACGGTTATACCGTTCTTCTCCACCATATCGGCATGGCGACCAGCGCCACGCTCTACCGCAAGCTCGCCTATGACACGCTGAACGCCTTTGAATATGTCGGTCTGGTCACCGAAGTGCCGATGACCATCCTGTCGCGCAAGACCCTCGAGACGACGGATCTGAAAAGTCTGATCGACTATGCCAAGGCGAACAAGGACAAGGTGACCGTCGCCAATGCCGGCATCGGCGCCGCCTCGCATCTGTGCGGCATGCTGTTCATGAGCGCCATAGAGACACCGCTTGTCACCGTTCCCTATAAGGGCACAGGTCCGGCCATGACCGATCTTCTCGGCGGCCAGGTCGACATCATGTGCGACCAGACCACCAACACCACCAAGCAGATTCAGGGCGGAACCGTGAAAGCCTATGCCGTAACCACGGCCAAGCGGCTGGACGTGCTTCCGGATGTGCCGACGGTTGTCGAAGCAGGCCTGCCGAAGCTCGAAGTAGGTATCTGGCACGGCATCTATACGCCGAAGGGCACGTCTGCCGAAATCAACGAAAAGCTCTCCAAATCGCTGCAGGCCGCGCTGAAGGACGAGAATGTCGTAGCTCGTTTTGCTGAACTCGGCACCACGCCTTCCTCTGAAAGCGATGCGACGCCTGCGGCGCTGAAGGCCAAGCTTGAAAGCGAAATCGCCCGCTGGAAGCCGGTGATCGAAGCTGCCGGCCAATATGCCGACTGATGGCTGAAAGAATTACCGGCGGCGTCATGCCGCCGGTTTTTTGCCATCGATTTAACGCGCGGGACGGTGGGTTGCCGGCCGCAGTGGAGGGGCATCTTTCATGAAGTCGTTTTTTATTGACCCTGCCGAAGCAGTCTGCGGGGCAATTTTTATCGGGCTTGGCGCATTTTTTGCTCTGCAGTCCTATGGGCTGGAGATTGGGAGCGCATTCCGAATGGGACCCGGCTATTTCCCGCTTGTTTTGGCGATCATTCTGGTCCTGCTCGGTGGGGTGATATTCATGCGGTCCACGCGCATACAGGGTGAGGCTATCGGCGCGATTGCCTGGCGGGGGATATTTTTCATTCTGCCCGCCCCGATCTTCTTCGGCCTCACTGTCCGGGGTCTCGGTTTCGTTCCGGCACTTTTTTTCAGCGCCCTCATCGCTTCCTTCGCCTCGCACAAGATGAGCCCGGTCATGGCGGTCATTCTTTCCGCGGCGATCACGGTCTTTTCCGTCGCTGTTTTTAACTACGGTCTCGGCCTGCCGTTCCAGCGCTTCGGTCCGTGGCTTAAATTTTGAGGTGCCGTGATGGATTTGCTCGATAATCTCGCTCTCGGTTTCGTCACGGCTTCTTCGCTGGCAAACCTGTTCTTCTGCCTTATCGGCGTGTTGCTCGGCACTTTGATCGGCGTGCTGCCCGGCATCGGTGCGACGGCGACCATCGCCATGCTGCTGCCGATTACCTTCCAGCTCGAACCGGTCTCGTCGCTGATCATGCTCGCCGGCATTTATTACGGCGCGCAATATGGCGGCTCGACCACGGCCATCCTGATCAACATGCCCGGCGAATCCTCCTCTGCCGTTACCGCCATCGATGGCTATCAGATGGCGCGCAAGGGCAAGGCGGGGGCTGCTCTTGCCATCGCCGCCATCGGCTCGTTCTTTGCCGGCACGGTATCCACCTTCCTTGTGGCGATCTTCGCGCCGCCCTTGACGGCGATCGCGCTGGAGTTCGGCGCGGCGGAATATTTCTCGCTGATGGTCGTGGGCCTCGTCTCATCCATTGCGCTCGCCCATGGCTCCATCGTCAAGGCTCTGGCCATGGTCGTGCTCGGCCTGCTGCTCGGTCTGGTCGGCACGGATATTTACAGCGGCACGCCGCGCTTCACTCTCGGTATTCGCGAATATGCCGACGGTCTGAACTTTGTGGCTGTGGCCGTTGGCGTCTTCGGTATCGCCGAGATTCTGCGCAATCTCGAAAACGAGCGGACCCGCTCTGTGCTGATCGCCAAAGTCAGCAGCCTGATGCCGTCGAAGGAGGACTTCAAGGCCATGATCGGTCCGGTGTTGCGCGGCACTGTCATCGGTTCGGCACTCGGTATTCTGCCGGGTGGTGGTGCCATCCTTGCGGCATTTGCATCCTATACGGTTGAAAAACGCGTCTCCAAGAACCCAAAAGAATTCGGGCATGGCGCGGTGGCCGGGGTGGCCGGTCCGGAATCCGCAAACAACGCGGGTGCGCAGACCTCCTTCATCCCGCTGCTCACGCTTGGCATTCCCGCCAATCCGGTCATGGCGCTGATGATTGGCGCGATGATCATTCAGGGTATCGTGCCGGGTCCGAACGTTGCGACCGAACAGCCGGCGCTGTTCTGGGGCATCATCGCCTCCATGTGGATCGGCAACCTGATGCTCGTCATCCTCAACCTGCCCTTGATCGGGCTGTGGGTGAAGCTCTTGACGGTACCCTATTACGTGCTGTTCCCCATCATCATGGCCTTCTGTGCCATCGGGGTCTACAGCGTCAATTCCAACGTCTTCGATCTGTATGCCGTCGCCTTCTTCGGCTTCATTGGCTATGTGCTGGTGAAACTGCGCTGCGAACCTGCACCGTTGCTGCTGGGCTTCGTGCTCGGTCCGCTGCTGGAGGAGAACCTGCGGCGCGCCATGATTCTGTCGCGTGGCGATCCATCGACCTTCGTCACCCGGCCGATCAGCGCCACCCTGCTTTTCATCGCGTTGGCCGTGCTGATCGTCGTCTTTCTGCCCAGCGTGAAGAAGAAACGCGAAGAGGTTTTCGTAGAAGAAGACTGAGGAATGCCAAAGACTCGGATGCCGGCGATGGAAACACCGCCGGCTTTTTTCGTTTCCGGATCGCCATGACGAATTTGCTTCACCAAAGCGACATATGGTTGACTCCCAAGCTTTTACGCCCAAGGAAGGGCTGGAAAGAGAGGTCGATATGACGTCGGAAACCGAAAAACGCATCATCATACTCGAGGAAACGGCCGCGCATCAGGCGAAGGTGATAGAAGAACTCTCTGATCAGCTGGCGGAGCAGTGGAAGGTGGTGGAGCAGACCCGTGCCAAGCTGGACCGCCTGACGGAGAGGTTTCTGAGCCTCGAAGAGCAATCGCTGGACGCGCCTGCAATTACCCGGCCGCCGCATTATTGACAGGGAAGAGCCAATGAAAAACGACACCGCCGAGCTAGCCGCCGATATCGTCGATTTCTGGAAGAAGGCCGGACCGGAGAAGTGGTTCGACAAGGACGCCGCCTTCGACAACCGCTTTCACGACCGTTTCCGCGACGCCCATTTTGCGGCCGCAAGACGTGAATTGGACAACTGGCTGGAGGACGCGGAAAGCAGCCTCGCGCTGATGCTTCTGCTGGATCAGTTTCCGCGCAACTGCTTTCGCGGCACCGCGCACATGTATGCGACCGATCCTCTGGCGCGGCTTTTTGCCGATGAGGCCATCCACAGCGGGCATGATCAGGCGGTGAGTGAGGATTTGCGGGTGTTCTTCTATCTGCCCTTTTCCCATGCCGAAGATATCGAGGCCCAGCAGCGTGCCTGCGTCCTGAACCATCCGCTTGGCGGGCTTTATCTTCACCATGCCGAAGAACATCGCGATATCATCGAGCGTTTCGGCCGCTTTCCGCATCGTAACAAGATATTGTTGCGAGAAACGACACCGGAGGAGCGGCAATATCTGGAAGAGGGCGGCTTTTCCGGTTGAGCCAGAAACGAAAACGCCGCCAGTCCCTGATGGCGGCGGCGTTCTAAAAGCGGGGAAGCGGCAGCGATCAGCCGTCGAAGAATTCCTTCATCCGGGCAAAGAAGCCCGTCGATTCCGGATTATTCTCCTTGGAGGAGAGCTGCTCGAATTCCTGCAACAGCTCGCGCTGCCGCTTGCTGAGTTTCTGCGGCGTCTCGATCTGAATCTGGATATAAAGGTCGCCCGTCTGCGCTGAACGCAGCACCGGCATACCCTTGCCCTTCAGACGGAACTGCTTGCCCGGCTGGGTTCCTTCCGGAACCGTAACCCGCGATTTGGTGCCGTCGAGCGTCGTGACATCGAAAGTGCCGCCGAGCGCCGCCGTCGTCATGGAGATCGGCACGGTGCAATAAAGGTCGGCGCCGTCGCGCTGGAAGAATTCATGCGGACGCACGGACAGGAAGATGTAAAGATCGCCCGCCGGACCGCCGCGCATGCCAGCTTCGCCTTCGCCCTGCAGGCGAATGCGGGTGCCGTCTTCAATGCCCGAGGGAATGTTGACCGAGAGCGAGCGCTCTTCCGTTACACGGCCCTGACCATGGCACTTGCCGCACGGATCGGAGATCGTCTGCCCGCGGCCATGGCAGGTGGGGCAGGTGCGTTCCACCGAGAAGAAGCCCTGTGCTGCGCGCACGCGGCCGGAACCCTGACAGGTAGCGCAGGTCTTCGGCTGTGTACCTGGTTTGGCGCCAGAGCCCGAACAGACATCACAGGTGATCGAGGTAGGAACCCTGATCTGCGCCGTCTTGCCGGTGAAGGCCTCTTCCAGCGTGATTTCCATGTTGTAGCGAAGATCGGCGCCGCGTTCGCGCCCGCCGGAAGAGCGGCGCGCACGGCCACCACCCATCATCTCGCCGAAGATGTCCTCGAAGATGTCGGAGAAGCCGCCATTGGCGAAACCGCCGCCACCCATGCCGCCGCCGCCCATGCCGCCATTTTCAAATGCGGCGTGGCCGAAACGGTCATAGGCCGCTCGTTTCTGAGGGTCCTTCAACGTCTCGTATGCTTCGTTGATTTCCTTGAATTTCCGTTCGGAATCGGCATCGTCCGGGTTCTTGTCCGGATGGTATTTCATCGCGAGTTTGCGGAAGGCGCTTTTCAGCTCTTTTTCGTCCGCAGTCTTGCTGACGCCAAGTGTTTCGTAAAAGTCTGCTTTCGCCATTCAGTTAACAAGCCTCGCAAATGGATTTCCGGCTGCACGTCGGCAGCCGGATGTCTTGCATAAATTGTCAGGAGACGGAAAGTCACGCGATTAAGCGGACTTCTTGTCGTCCTTGATTTCTTCATAGTCGGCGTCGACGACGTCGTCCTTGCCTTCTTCGGAAGCATCGCCGGCCTCGGCCTGCTGCGCTTCGTAGATGGCCTGACCAAGCTTCATGGAAACTTCCATGAGGGTCTGGGTCTTGGCCTGAATGTCGTCTGCATCCGGCTCAGCGGCTTCGACGGCGGTCTTCAGGCTGGCAATGGCGTCTTCGATAGCCTTGCGGTCAGTTTCGGAAACCTTGTCGCCATATTCCTTCACCGACTTCTCGGTGGAGTGGATGAGGCTTTCGGCCTGGTTCTTGGCTTCCACACCCGCACGACGCTTCTTGTCGGCCTCGGCATTGGCTTCGGCGTCCTTCACCATCTTTTCGATGTCGGCGTCGGAGAGACCTCCGGAGGCCTGGATGCGGATCTGCTGTTCCTTGCCGGTGCCCTTGTCTTTCGCCGAAACCTGCACGATGCCGTTGGCGTCGATATCGAAGGTCACTTCGATCTGCGGAACGCCACGCGGTGCCGGCGGCAGGCCGACGAGGTCGAACTGGCCGAGCAGCTTGTTGTCCTGCGCCATTTCGCGCTCACCCTGCGAGACGCGGATGGTCACGGCCGACTGGTTGTCTTCGGCGGTCGAGAAGGTCTGGCTCTTCTTGGTCGGGATCGTCGTGTTGCGATCGATCAGACGGGTGAAAACGCCACCCAGCGTTTCGATGCCGAGCGACAGCGGGGTCACATCGAGCAGCAGAACGTCCTTGACGTCGCCCTGCAGAACGCCAGCCTGAATGGCGGCGCCCATGGCGACCACTTCATCCGGGTTCACGCCCTTGTGCGGCTCTTTGCCGAACAGCTGCTTGACGACTTCCTGCACCTTCGGCATGCGGCTCATGCCACCGACGAGAACGACTTCGTCGATCTCGGAAGCGGAAACGCCGGCATCCTTGAGCGCTGCCTTACACGGTGCGACGGTGCGCTGCACCAGATCGTCAACCAGGCTTTCGAATTTGGCGCGGGTCAGCTTCAGCGTCAGGTGCTTCGGACCGGAAGCATCGGCCGTGATGAACGGCAGGTTGATTTCGGTCTGCTGCGAGGAGGAAAGTTCGATCTTTGCCTTTTCGGCAGCTTCCTTGAGGCGCTGCAGAGCGAGCTTGTCGTTCTTCAGGTCGATACCCTGATCCTTCTTGAACTCGCCGGCCAGATATTCGACCAGACGCATGTCGAAGTCTTCACCGCCAAGGAAGGTATCGCCGTTGGTGGACTTCACTTCGAAGACGCCGTCGCCGATTTCCAGGACGGAAATATCGAAGGTACCGCCGCCAAGGTCGTAAACGGCGATGGTCTTGCCGTCCTTCTTGTCGAGGCCATAAGCGAGTGCTGCCGCAGTCGGCTCGTTGATGATACGCAGGACGTCGAGACCTGCAATGCGGCCGGCATCCTTGGTTGCCTGGCGCTGCGCATCGTTGAAGTAGGCGGGAACGGTGATAACGGCCTTCTCGACCTTTTCACCGAGATAAGATTCAGCCGTTTCCTTCATCTTCTGAAGGATCATCGCGGAAATCTGCGAAGGGGAATAGGGCTTGTCCTGCGCCTTCACCCATGCGTCGCCATTGTCACCCTTGACGATCTCGAAGGGAACAAGAGCCTTGTCCTTCTCGACGGTCGGGTCTTCATAACGGCGGCCGATCAGGCGCTTGACCGCAAACAGGGTGTTGGTCGGGTTGGTGACCGCCTGGCGCTTGGCCGGCTGGCCGACAAGGCGCTCGCCATCGTCGGAAAATGCCACCATGGACGGCGTGGTGCGCGCGCCTTCCGCGTTTTCAATTACTTTCGTGTCCTTGCCGTCCATCACTGCGACGCAGGAATTGGTCGTGCCAAGGTCGATACCGATTACTTTTGCCATGCTCTTCTCTCCTTGAAGCGAGCTGCCGGAACCCCGTGAGGCATTCTTGTGGCAACTCCTTGACTTGGATTTGCAGCCTTCGCTGCTGTTATGCGGCGTATATAAGGAGCGATTTTTCCTGCTGCAAGGCGCAAGACAGGGGGAAGCGCAGCAAAAAAGCGCAAGAAACCCCTGTCTGTGCAGAAGCATAGCCATCACGGCTTGCGGAAGCGGGAAAATGCGGCTCGGGCTCTTCGCGGCGTTGCCGGTCGGCATCGCGGCGAACGACCCGTTGAGACCGGATTTTAACGGTATCGGGGTGGGGTGAAATGGCGGACAGGGTGGGATTCGAACCCACGGTACGCTTTCACGCACACACGCGTTCCAGGCGTGCGCCTTAAACCACTCGGCCACCTGTCCTTTTTCAAATCTGCATGTTTTGAAGAATGCAAATCACTGGAACGGCGCGATATATACCGATGAATTCGCAGGGATCAACACGAATCTGACAGTTTTTTGAAATGTCGGCAATTTCCTGTGTTCCGATGCGATTGCAAACCGGTTTTCCCGCCTTTATCGATGCATTATAGATTTGAAAATATGTCTGTCTGACCGACAGATCGTAAGCGAGGTGTCTCTGATGAAAGCTTTTTTGCGGTTTTTGAGCTTTCTTTTCCTCGTTGCGGCGGTTTTTCTGGGCGTGCTCGATTCGATCCGTTCGGTTTCCACATCCTCGGTCAACATCGCTGGCGTCCTGTCCGTCTGGAACTATCTTCTTCCTGCTTCCCGCACCATGGTGGAAGCGGCCATGGCTCACTATATTCACCCTGAAGCGTGGCGCTTCATTGAAAATGCCCTGTCGGCGGTGCCCGCATTTGCCGTTTCCCTGGCGCTTTCGCTGCTCTGCTGGATGGCGGGTTACAGGAAACACAAGGCGATGAGGCGTTTATCGGCCTGACTTTGTGTCTGTCGAAAGGATGCGCCCGCAGACGTGAACCATGAAAAGCGGCGGACTTGCCGCATGGAGGACCGAATGTTCCTGTTCGATACGCTTTCAAAAAAAACCACGATGCCGACAGAAGAAACCGCCTTGCCCGGCCGTGAAGAGGCGCTTGCGGTGCCGGAAGCCCATTTCGTCAATGACCGGCCCTTGAAGGGGCCTTATCCTGAGGGACTTGAAACCATTTATCTCGGCATGGGCTGCTTTTGGGGTGCGGAACGGTTGTTTTGGAAAACGCCGGGTGTCTGGGTGACGGCGGTTGGTTATGCCGGCGGCTTCACCCGCAACCCCACCTATCAGGAGACGACGACCGGCCAGACGGGCCACGCCGAAGTGGTCAAGGTTGTATACGATCCGGCGGTTATCTCGCTTTCGGGCCTGCTGAAGATATTCTTCGAGGAGCATGATCCGACTCAAGGGATGCGGCAGGGCAACGATGTCGGCACGACCTACCGTTCCGCCATCTACGCGACGACGGAAGGGCAGTTGCAGCAGGCACAGAAGGCGCGGGATGCCTTTCAGGAGGCCCTCAACGATGCCGGTCATGGCGCTACCATCACCACCGAGATCGGGCCGCTTGAAACGTTTTATTACGCCGAGGACTATCACCAGCAATATCTTGCCAAGAACCCCGGTGGCTACTGCGGCCTGAGGGGAACCGGCGTAAGCTGCAATATCGACTAGTTTTTTTGCAGGTCGCTCCGGTGGAAAGACCAAAAAAGCGCCAGAATAAAGTTTTTCCACCGGGTCAAAAAAACCGGATGAATTTTTCATTGAGCCATGCAAGGATATGAGGCAAGCACAGCCGGGATAACGGCTGGCGGTTCCGCAGACATTCCCGGTAAACGGGATTGCGGGAGGACCCTTAAAATATCAATTGCAACAACAGGGCTGCACAATGAAAAAATCCCTTCTGACGCTTTTTGCGCTTGCCGCAATGTCGGCTTCCGCGCTGGCCGCCGATATCAAGCCGGCGCTGGTCTATGGCACGGGCGGCAAGTTCGACAAGTCGTTCAACGAGGCCGCTGCGGCCGGCGCTGAAAAGTTCAAGGCGGAAACGGGCATCGATTTCCGTGACTTCGAACCGACCAGCGACACGCAGGGCGAACAGGCCATCCGCAACTTCGCCAGCAAGGGCTTCAACCCGGTCGTGGCCGTTTCTTTCGCCTGGACCTCGGCCATGGAAAAGGTCGCAGCCGAATTCCCCGACACCAAGTTCGTGATCGTCGATTCCGTCGTTGAGCTGCCGAATGTCCGCTCCGTGGTCTACAAGGAGCATGAAGGTTCCTACCTCGTCGGTCTTCTGGCCGGCATGGCCTCCAAGACCGGCAAGGTCGGCTTCATCGGCGGCATGGATATTCCGCTGATCCGCAAGTTCGCCTGTGGTTACGCCCAGGGTGCAAAGGCGGCAAACGACAAGATCGAAGTCTTCCAGAACATGACCGGAACGACAGGTGCAGCCTGGAACGATCCGGTGCGCGGCGGTGAACTCACCAAGAACCAGATCGATCAGGGCGCTGACGTGATCTATTCGGCAGCCGGTGCGACTGGTCTCGGCGTTCTGCAGACTGCCGCCGATAACAAGAAGCTCTCCATCGGCGTTGACTCCAACCAGAACCATCTGCATCCGGGTTCCGTTCTGACCTCGATGGTCAAGCGGGTCGATCTGGCTGTCTATAACGCCTACAAGGATGCCAAGGACGACAAGTTCACCCCCGGCATCGTTGCGCTCGGCGTCAAGGAAGATGGCGTGGCCTATGCCCTCGACGACAACAACAAGGCGCTCATCACGCCGGAAATGACCGCCGCCGTGGACAAGGCGAAGGCCGATATCATCTCCGGCGCCGTCAAGGTCCATGACTATATGGCGGACAATTCCTGCCCGAAATGATATGATATCTGACTGGGGCGCATGATGTTTTTCATCTTGCGCCCTTTTCATATCCAGCCTTCGGAAAGGTTTCGGTTTGAGTATGGACCCAGCAATCGAACTCGTGGGCATCGACAAGAAATTCGGTGCCGTTCACGCCAATAAGAATATCAACCTGACCGTTGCCAAGGGTACGATACACGGCATCATCGGGGAAAACGGTGCCGGGAAGTCGACCCTGATGTCGATCCTTTACGGTTTTTACCAGGCGGATGCCGGTGAAATCCGGGTGAATGGCGCGCCCGTCGCGATCCGTGACAGCCAGGCGGCCATCAATGCCGGCATCGGCATGGTGCATCAGCACTTCATGCTGGTGGAAAATTTCACCGTGCTGGAAAACGTTATGCTGGGCGCGGAAGGTGGCGCATCGCTTGCCAAGGGGCGGGCGGCGGCCCGCAGGGAGCTAAAGCGCCTCGAGGACGATTACGGGCTGGAAGTCGATCCGGATGCGGTGATCGAGGAACTGCCGGTCGGCCTGCAACAGCGCGTCGAAATCCTCAAGGCCATGTATCGCGGCGCCGAAATCCTGATCCTCGATGAGCCGACCGGCGTTCTGACGCCGGCTGAGGCGGATCACCTGTTCAAGATCCTCGGCGTTCTGCGTGAGCAGGGCAAGACCGTCATTCTCATCACCCACAAGCTGCGCGAGATCATGGCGATCACGGATTCCGTCTCCGTCATGCGCCGCGGCGAAATGGTGGCAACCCGCAAGACGTCCGAAACCAGCGTCGAGGAACTGGCTGAGCTGATGGTCGGTCGCCGCGTGCTGCTCCGGGTGGAGAAGGGTGAGACGACGCCGGGCGATGTTCTGCTCTCCATCCGCAATCTGACTGTCAAGGACAACCGTGGCGTCACCATGGTGGATGATGTCTCTCTTGATGTCCGCGCCGGTGAAATCGTCGGCATTGCCGGTGTGGCGGGCAATGGTCAGTCGGAATTGCTCGAAGCCATAGCCGGGATCCGCAAGCCCTATTCGGGCGAGATATGGGTGGATGGCCGGAAGGTGGACCGCCCCGATCCGGCAATTTTGCGCAGGCTCGGCCTCGCGCATATCCCGGAGGACCGCCACCATATGGGGCTGGTGCTGAAATTCGAGGAATATGAAAACTCCATCCTCGGTTATCACCATGATGAGCGATACGGCAAAGGGCCCTTCCTCAACCCCGAGGCGATCCGCAAGGATGCGGTCGAAAAGATCGAGAAATACGATATCCGCCCGCCGAACCCGCAGCTGAAGACCGCCAATTTTTCCGGCGGCAATCAGCAGAAGATCGTCGTCGCCCGCGAAATCGAACGCGACCCGAAGATGCTGATCATCGGCCAGCCGACCCGCGGCGTGGACATTGGCGCTATCGAATTCATCCATCGCCGCATTATCGAAATGCGCGATGCCGGCAAGGCGATTTTGCTGGTTTCGGTCGAACTTGATGAAATCCGTTCCCTTTCGGACCGGATCATGGTCATGTTCGCCGGCCGTATCGTTGGAGAGAAAACGGCGGAAGCCGAAGAACAGACGCTGGGCCTGATGATGGCCGGCATCGCCGCATGAGGCATGAATGAGCACCGCTTCCGTTCCCTTACCAAACTGGATCAGCTATGGCCTGTTGCCGTTGCTGAACGTCGTCACCGCCTTCCTGATTTCCGGCCTCGTTGTCTGGTCGATCGGGGAAAACCCGCTGGCGGCGCTCCGCCTTCTCATCGAAGGAGCGCTCGGCCGCGGCGACGCCATCGGCTTCACGCTGTTCTACACGACGAGCTTCATCTTCACCGGTCTCTCCGTCGCCGTGGCTTTCCATGCCGGCCTGTTCAATATCGGCTCCGAAGGTCAGGCCTATATTGGCGGTCTGGGTGCCGCGCTGGTGGCGCTGGCGCTCGACCGTTACGTGCCGTGGTATGTGACGATGCCTTTCGCCGTCATCGGCGCTGCGGTTTTCGGCGCGGCCTGGGCCTTCATTCCGGCTTGGCTGCAGGCGAAACGCGGCAGCCACGTTGTCATCACCACCATCATGTTCAACTTCATCGCGGCTGCGCTGATGGTCTATCTGCTGGTGAATGTGCTGATCGTGCCGGGCAAAATGGCGCCGGAAACACGCACTTTTCTGCCGGGCGGGCAATTGCCGAAGCTTGACTGGCTGATGGCGCTGTTCGGCCTCAAGCTCGGGCCGGCGCCATTCAACGTCTCCTTCATCATCGCGCTGGTCATGTGTTTCCTTGTCTGGGTTCTGATCTGGCGCACCAAGCTCGGTTATGAGATGCGCACGCTCGGCATCAGCCCGTCGGCCGCCGTCTATGCCGGCATTCCATATGCGCGCACTGTCATCATCGCCATGCTGATTTCCGGCGGTCTGGCGGGCATGATGGCGCTGAACCCGGTCATGGGCGCTTCCGCCCGCCTGCAGGTGGAATTCGTCGGCGGTGCGGGTTTCGTCGGTATCGCCGTGTCGCTGATGGGGCGAAGCCATCCGCTTGGCATCATCTTTTCGGCATTGCTGTTCGGTATTCTCTATCAGGGCGGTGCGGATCTTTCTTTCGAGATGCCGAACATCACCCGTGAGATGATCGTTGTCATCCAGGGTCTGGTGATCCTTTTCGCAGGCGCATTGGAATATATGTACCGGCCGGCGGTTGTGCGCATCTACCAGCGTTTGGCAAAGGGGTGAGTTGATATGGATTTTTTCGATATGCTGGTCAGCATCCTCGGCTCGACCGTCCGTCTCACTATCCCGCTGCTCTTCACCGCGCTCGCTGGGCTCTTTTCCGAGCGCGCTGGCGTGTTCGATATCGGCCTTGAAGGCAAGATGCTGGCGGCGGCCTTCGCTTCCGCCTGTGTGGCCTATATCACGGCCAATCCCTGGGCCGGTCTGCTGGCGGGCATCACCATCTCCATTCTGTTCTCGCTGACCCATGGTTTTGCCGTCATCACTAACCGTGGCAACCAGATCGTATCCGGCGTGGCGCTGAATTTCATCGCCGCCGGCCTGACGGTTGTTCTGGGGCAGGCCTGGTTCGGGCAGGGCGGCCGAACGCCGCAATTGTCGGCAGAGGGCCGTTTTGCGCCGATCATCCTACCCGGCGCGGATGCGATGCGCGAAGTGCCTTTCATCGGCCCGCTTTATGCCAATGTCATTTCCGGCAACAATATCCTCACCTATCTGGCATTTCTGGCGGTACCGCTGTCCTGGTGGGTGCTTTACCGCACCCGTTTCGGCCTGCGACTGCGCGCTGTCGGTGAAAACCCGGGTGCCGTCGATACGGCGGGCATTTCGGTGACGTGGATGCGTTACCGCGCGGTCATCGTCGCCGGCTTTCTCTGCGGTTTCTCAGGTGCCTATCTTGCCGTTGCGCAATCGGCGGCCTTCATCGCCAACATGTCGGCGGGCAAGGGCTATATCGCGCTGGCAGCGCTGATCTTCGCGAAATGGAAGCCGGTGCCGGTCATGTTCGCCTGCCTGCTGTTCGGTTTTCTGGACGCCTTCGCTAACTTCATGCAGGGCAAATCCGTGCCCGGTATCGGCGAAGTGCCGGTGCAGATTTTCCAGGCCATGCCCTATATTCTGACCTGCATTCTGCTTGCCGGTTTCATCGGCGTCGCCAAGCCCCCCAAGGCCGGTGGCGTTGCCTATGCAAAGGAGCGTTAAATCCATGTCCTCCGACCCAAAATCCCATGCGCTGTTCGAGGCGGCGGTGGAGGCCATGGCCTTTGCGCACGCGCCTTATTCCAAATTTCCGGTCGGCGCGGCGATCCGCGCGGAAGACGGGAAGATTTACAAGGGCGCCAATATCGAGAACCTCTCTTTTCCGCAGGGCTGGTGCGCCGAACCTTCTGCGATCAGCGCCATGATCATGGGTGGGGCAAAGAAGATCAGCGAGATCGCTGTCATTGCTGAAAAGCTGGCTCTCTGCCCGCCTTGCGGCGGATGCCGGCAGAAGATCGCCGAATTTGCCACGCCGGAAACGCGAGTCTATCTGTGCGACGAAACTGGCGTCCAGAAGGTCATGACCATGGAAGAGCTTTTGCCCTTCAGCTTCAAGACAGAGCTGCCCTGATGCCGGATACGCTGATCGATATTCTGGTGGAGCGCCTGAACGGCCTAATGCCGCGCGTAGCCATCGTCCTCGGCTCGGGTTTGGGTTCTTTGGTGGAAGAGGTCAGCGATCCGATCCGCGTGCCCTATGCCGAGCTTCCCGGTTTTCCCGCAAGCGGTGTTTCCGGCCATGCGGGCGAGCTGGTGGCCGGTTATCTCGGTGGTGAGCCGGTCATGATGCTCTCCGGTCGGGTGCACTTTTACGAAAAGGGCGATCCGTCCGCGATGCGGGTTGTCATCGAAGCGCTGGCTGGTCTCGGCGTGCAGTCGCTCATCCTCACCAATTCGGCAGGCTCGGTCAGGCAGGATATGCCGCCCGGTTCAGTCATGCAGATCACCGATCACATCAACTATTCCGGCATGAACCCGCTGATCGGTGAAGAAAGCGACCGTCGCTTCGTCGGCATGACCACTGCTTACGATCCTGATCTGATGCTTGCCATGCGCAACGCCGCCATCCGCGCGACGGTGCCATTGTTTGGCGGCGTCTATATGTGGTTTTCCGGCCCGAGCTTCGAAACTCCGGCGGAAATCCGCATGGCGCGGCTGCTGGGGGCGGATGCCGTCGGCATGTCCACCGTGCCGGAAGTCATCCTTGCCCGCTTTTTCGGGATGCGCGTTGCCGCCGCATCGGTTATTACCAATTACGGTGCCGGCATGACCGGCGCGGAACTGAGCCATGAAGAAACCAAGGATATGGCTCCCGTGGGTGGCAAGAGGCTTGCCGCCATCCTAAAGGAAATGATCGCAGGAGGAGCGTGACCATGGAACTCCAGCGTCCGCGCGAAGCGGCTGCCCTCACTTTGTCCTTGCTGGACCTGACCAATCTCAAGGAAGATTGCACGCCCGAGCAGATCGCCGCTCTGTGCCAGCGGGCCCATACGGAATACGGCAATACGGCCGCAATCTGCATCTGGCCGCGCTTCGTGGCGCAGGCCCGTGCTGCTTTCGGAAAAGACCATGCTATCCGCATCGCCACGGTCGTCAATTTTCCTTCGGGCGATCTCGACATCGCGGCTGTGGTTGCGGAAACCGAGGCGGCGATCCGCGACGGCGCTGACGAAATCGATCTGGTCATTCCCTATCGAAAGTTCATAGCAGGCGATGAAACGGCGGTTTCGAACATGGTGGCTGCCGTTCGCAAGGCCTGCGCGGCACCTGTGTTGCTCAAGGTTATTCTTGAAACCGGCGAGTTGAAGGACAAGGCGCTGATCCGTCGCGCATCCGAACTCGCCATTGCCGAAGGGGCCGATTTCATCAAGACCTCGACTGGCAAGGTTGCCATCAATGCCACGCTGGAGGCCGCCGACATCATGTTGCAGGCGATCCGCGACAGCCGGCAGAAGGTGGGTTTCAAGCCCGCCGGCGGCATCGGCACGGTGGAGGACGCCACGCTTTACTTGAGGCTTGCGGAAACCATCATGGCGCCCAACTGGGCCATGCCGTCCACCTTCCGTTTCGGCGCGTCGGGTGTCCTCGATGATGTGCTGAACGTGCTGGCCGGCGGCGAGCCCGCCAGGGCCGCCAGCGGGTATTGAGCTTGATCCCGCAGGAAATCATCCGGCGCAAACGCGATGGCCTGTTACTTGAGCCTCGGGAGATTGCCGCTTTCATAGAGGCGCTTTCAAAAGACGGCATCTCGGAAGGGCAGGCGGCTGCCTTTGCCATGGCGGTGTTCTTCCGCGGCATGAGCCGGGATGAGATGGTGGCGCTGACACTGGCGATGCGCGACAGCGGTGAGGTCCTGTCCTGGAGCGATCTCGGCAGGCCGGTGGCGGACAAGCACTCCACCGGCGGCATCGGCGATAATGTCTCCCTGATGCTCGCGCCCATCGTTGCCGCCTGCGGTCTTGCCGTGCCGATGATTTCCGGCAGGGGCCTTGGCCATACCGGCGGCACACTGGACAAGCTGGAAGCGATCCCCGGTTACAACGTCACGCCGGACGAGATGTTGTTTCGCCGGACGGTAAAGACGGTCGGCTGCGCCATCATCGGCCAGACGGGTGATCTCGCTCCCGCCGACAAACGTCTTTACGCCATTCGCGATGTGACCGCGACGGTGGATTCCATACCGCTGATCACGGCCTCCATCCTGTCGAAAAAGCTTGCGGCCGGGCTGCAGACGCTGGTTCTGGATGTGAAGGTGGGCAACGGCGCCTTCATGCAGAATGTGGAGGATGCCCGCAATCTGGCTCGCGCGTTGGTCGATGTGGCGAATGGCGCGGGCCTGCCGACGACGGCGCTGGTAACCGACATGAACCAGCCGCTTGGCGATGCAGCCGGTAATGCGGTCGAGATCGTTAATTGCCTGGACTTTCTGGCTGGTCGCAAAGCGGGAACCCGTCTCGAAAAGGTCGTGCTCGCCTTCGCTGCGGAAATGCTGGCGCAGGCCGGGAGCGCGACTACGCTTGATGAAGGCGAGGCGCTGGCGCTGGCCGCTCTTTCCTCCGGCCGGGCCATGGAGGTCTTTGCGCGGATGGTTTCAGCACTCGGCGGGCCTTCGGATTTCGTTGTACGCCCGTCCCATTACCTGCCGTCCGCGCCGGTCACTCTCCCGGTCTCGGCTCCGCGCAGCGGTTGGCTCTCATCCTGCGCGACCCGCGATCTCGGTATGGTGGTTGTGGAGCTTGGCGGCGGTAGAAGAAAGCCGTCGGATACCGTTGACGCTGCGGTCGGTATTTCTGACATCCTGCCGCTCGGCACAAAAGTGGAAAAGGGCGAGCCTGTCGCGATAGTCCATGCTGCCTCGAAAGAAGAAGCGGAACACGCCGCCGAAATGATTGCGGCTTGTTACGGGATTGATGACGCTGCGACAGAGATCGGCAACGTGGTTCTTGAGAGGATCACCTGACCAGCCGCATTTCGCCGCCCGATACCTTGAATGATGACAATTGCTTGAGGAAGCTCATGCCGATCAGCATGTTGCTAAGCGCATTGTCCTTCAGCACCATGGCGTCGACATTCTGAACCCGGATAGCGCCGATTTCCACCCGGTCGAGCTTCACATAGGCGGCCATGGTCTGGCCGTTGGCCGTTGAAATCGCATACTTAAAATCGAGGCTATTGACCCCGTAACCGAGTCGGCGCGCAATCGTCTCGTTGATGGCGACCATGGAAGCGCCGGTATCGACAAGGCCGTCGAAGGATTTGCCGTTGATGCGGAAGGCGGCATTGAAGTGGCCGCGAGCATCGGCTTTCAGATTGACGCCGCCGAGGGAAACGGACTCCGGTTTGGCCGCCTCGGGTCTGGCTTCCGCTTTCTCGGCGCCTGCTTCCGGGCGCGGCTGAAATTTTTCCACCAGCGCCGGAATTTGCGTTGCGCCGAGGGAAATGCCAACAAGCAGGAAAATCGCGCGCGCCAGCAAGTCGTTTCTCCTCAAAGGGCGGGGTTATCCTTGCCGAGAATAGACGCAAAACATGCTGAAATCGTAAAAGAAAAAGCCATCCGCCGCGTTGCGTGCGGCGAATGGCTCAAACGGTTAAGTAATGATGAACGGTGTTATTTGGTACCGTACATGCGGTCGCCAGCATCGCCGAGGCCGGGAACGATATAACCCTTCTCGTTCAGATGGCTGTCGATGGCGGCGGTATAGATATGCACATCGGGATGCGCTTCACGGAAGTTCTTGATGCCTTCGGGGGCCGCCAGCAGACACAGGAAACGGATGTTCTTCGCACCGCGCTCCTTCAGCTTTTCAACGGCGGCGATGGAGGAGTTTCCGGTTGCCAGCATTGGATCGACAACGATGATCAGGCGCGCATCGAGGCTTTCCGGAGCCTTGAAGTAATATTCGACAGCTTCCAGCGTGTCATGATCGCGATAAACGCCGATATGGGAAACACGCGCCGAAGGCACGAGCTCGAGCATGCCTTCCAGGAGGCCGTTGCCAGCGCGCAGGATGGAAGCGAAAACCAGCTTCTTGCCTTCGAGCACCGGTGCCTGAATGGTTTCGAGCGGCGTATCGATGGTTTCCATCGTCATCTCAAGGTCGCGCGTCACTTCATAGCAGAGCAGCGTCGAAATTTCCCTCAGCAGACGGCGGAAGCCGGCCGTGGAAGTTTCCTTCTTGCGCATGATGGTAAGTTTGTGCCGCACCAGCGGATGTTCGATGACTGTGACGCCGTCCATGAAACTGGCCTTCCTTTTATCTTATGCCCTGTAATTCACCGAAAGCACGTTTTTCGCAAGCCTTCTTCGCGGTTTTACCCTGTCAACAACAGCTCAGGACTGATCGATCCGTGCGAGCAGCCGTGCGCGGGTGGCTTCGTCCACAAAGGCGCATTCCAGCGCGGTGCGGGTCATGCGGTTGATCTCGGCATCGCTGAAACCGAAAGTCTCCGCAGCGAGCGCATATTCCCGCGCAAGCGAGGTGAGGAAGAACGGCGGGTCGTCGGAACTGATGCAGACACGCACGCCGGCATCGTTCAGAGCTTTCAGCGGGTGGCTGGCGAAATCGGGATAGACGCCGAGCGCGATATTCGAGCCGGGGCAGACTTCAAGAACCGTTCCCGTCTCGACCAGCCGGGAGATGAGAGCGGCATCTTCAACGGCGCGCACGCCGTGGCCGATACGCGACGGTTTGACGAGATCGAGTGCGTCGGCAACGCTTTCCGGTCCGCAGACCTCACCGGCATGAATGGTCAGCCCAAGTCCCGCATCGCGGGCGATATCGAAAGCGCGGGCATAGTCCTCAACCCGGCCCATGCGCTCCTCGCCCGCCATGTTGAAGCCGGTTACCAGCGGATGCCGGGCGCGCGCCGCATATTCGGCCGCGGCGATCACCCGTTCCGGACCGAAGTGGCGTTCACCGGTGACGATGATGCGGGTTTCGATGCCGGTCTTTTCCTTGGCGATGCGGATGCCTTCGGCAATGCCGGCCAGATAGGCGTCGGCGCCAAGCCCGATGCGGTCGCCATGATCGGGCGAAATGATCAGTTCGCTATAGATCGTATTGGCTTGCGCAAGTTCGGTCAGGTAGGTTTCAGTCAGGACGGCATAATCTTCATCCGTCTTGAACACCTGCGCCACCGCATCGTAACAACGGATGAATTCGGCGAAATCCGACCAGACATATTGGCCGTCCCGCAGAAAGCGGCTGGTGTCGATGCCGTATTTCTCCGCCTGTTTAGCGACAAGGGCGGGCGGGGCCGCACCTTCGATGTGGCAGTGAATTTCCGCTTTCAGCAAATGCGATGTCAAATGAAGCTCCTGCCGTGAGAACCGGCCTCGATGCCAAGATGGTGGGCGATGCTTTCGCCGATATCGGCGTAGCTTGAGCGGATGCCGACATCGCGCGAGCGAATGCCCGGTCCGAATGCCATGATCGGCACCCTTTCGCGTGTATGGTCCGTGCCCCGCCAGGTGGGATCGCAGCCATGGTCGGCAGTGAGAAGCGCTACATCGCCCGGTGCCATCTTGCGGTGGATTTCCGGAATACGCGCATCGAAGGCTTCAAGCGCCGCCGCATAACCGGCAACATCGCGGCGATGGCCGTAGAGCATGTCGAAATCGACGAAATTGGTGAAGACAAGATCGCCGTTTTCGGCTTCGTCAATAGCGTGCAGTGTTGCATCCATCAGGGCGCTGTTGCCATTTGCCTTGATGACGCGCGTCACACCCTGATGGGCGTAGATGTCGCCGATCTTGCCGATGGCGTGCACTTTTCGGCCGGCCTCCACAAGTCTGTCGAGCAGGGTCGGTTCAGGCGGCAGAACGGAGAAATCGCGGCGGTTGCCGGTGCGCTCGAAGGTCGCGACCGTTTCGCCGATGAAGGGGCGGGCGATGACGCGGCCGATATTCAGCGGATCGAGCAGCTTGCGCACCGTCTCGCAGAGCGAGATGAGCCGCTCCAGACCGAAATGCGTTTCGTGCGCGGCTATCTGGAAAACGGAATCGGAGGAGGTGTAGCAGATCGGTTTACCGGTCCCGATATGTTCTTCTCCGAGCGCAGCGATGATCTCGGTGCCGGAAGCATGGCAATTGCCGAGAATGCCCGGAATATCGGCTTGCCTGCAGATCGCTTCCACCAGTTCAGGCGAAAATGCATCGCCTTGCGTTGGGAAATATCCCCAGTCGAAGGTGACGGGGGTACCGGCGATCTCCCAGTGACCGGAAGGTGTGTCCTTGCCTTTGGAGATTTCGCTGGCGGAACCGTGCAGGCCGAAAATGCGCTCCGGCGGTTCCATGCCGGCGGGAATGTCGCCGCTTGCCTGTCTGGCGATTTCCAGTAGGCCGAGCGAACACATGTTCGGCAGCTTCAACGGACCGGCGCGAAGTCCCGCTTTATCGGCAGCGCCCGCTGCACAGAATTCCGCGATATGGCCGAGTGTGTTTGCGCCAAGATCGCCATAGCGCTCCGCGTCGGGTGCGCCGCCGACGCCAAAGGAATCCAGAACGAGAAGAAATGCTCTTGCCATAACTCACCGAAACAAAATGCGCCGACGGGCAATGTCAGGCCGAACTGTCGTTATAGATCAGCAAAACGTGAAGAAGGAAGTGCTTTTATGAACCATCCGGTAAAACCGGCTGCTTAGTCCTCGTCCCGTTTCGGTTTGGGGGCGTTGAGGTTGCGCAGGACATACCACCCTGCGGCCACCACCATCGCCGCCAGAATATACCACGTAACGGCATAGGAGAGGTGGTTGTTGGGAAAGGTGAGCATGGTCTTGCCGCCGACCGGCAGGCCGCCCGGATTGGGTGTCGCATCGGCGTCGACATAGAACGGCGCGACATCGGACAGGCCGGATGCCTGCGAGATTTGCGGAATGTTTCGGGAATACCAGCGGCCATTTGCCGGATCGTTGGTGCGCAGGAAAAGCCCGCCGGTTTCGGGCGCGCGCATCAGCCCGACGATCTCGACGTTTCCGTCCGGTTCGCCTTCCTGGCGGGAGGATGGGTCGCGCCTGTCGGACGGCACGAAGCCGCGATTGACGATGATGTTGGAGCCATCGTCGCGCTGGAGCGGCGTCATCACCCAGTAACCGGGCCCGAGATCCGTGACCGTATAGACCTGAACCTCCCTGTCATTGAGGAAGGTGCCGGACAGTTTCACACGGCGATATTCGTATTCCGCCGGATCGCCGAGCGCCGGCCATTCTTTGGCGTCAGGGGCGTCGACGGGATCGGCATGGACGCGGGCTTCGACGCGCTCGATGAGATCGAGCTTCCAGGAAAGGCGTTTGACCTGCCATGTGCCAAGGACCAGCAGCAGTCCCGTCAGGACAATGGTCAGGAGCAGGACGACGATCGCAGCAGGGCGGATTCGCCGGTTATTTGGTGTGGTTTCACTCATGTCACAGTCCTTGGGAAGCCGCGGCGAGCGGCAAAGGCCATCTGGCGTCCACCGGGGCATCCTCCAGCAAATAACCCCATAAATCGCACGACGATTCATGGGGCTATGTGTTGGCGCAAAGGTGGCCCGCCGGAACCCCGGCAGGCCGTTGGTCTATGCTGCTCAGGGCAGGTTTTTCACATCCTCGATGTGCAGCGGCATCATGTTCTTGTTCATGTTGTACATGACCCAGAGCGAGCCGGAGAGCGTGATCAGGAGCACCACGACGGTGAAGATCAGCGCCATGAAGGTCCAGCCGCCTTCTGACTTGGTGTCCATGTGCAGGAAGTAGATCATGTGAACGAAGATCTGGATGACGCCGAGACCCATGATGGCGATGACCAGCAGGGTCTTGTTTTCAAGAACGTCGCCCATGACCAGCCAGAAGGGGATCGCCGTCAGGATGACCGACAAGACGAAGCCGATCATGTAGCTCTTGAAGGTGCCGTGGCTCGCACCATCATGGTGATGATGGTCGTCGCCATGCGCGTCGTGATGTGCGTGTGCTTCGGAACTCATCAAAGAACTCCCATGAGGTAAACGAAGGAGAAGACGCCGATCCAGATGACGTCAAGGAAGTGCCAGAACATCGACAGGCACATCAGGCGGCGCTTGTTCGCCGCGATGAGGCCATGTTTGCCGACCTGGAACATCAGCGTGACGAGCCAG
The DNA here is from genome assembly GCF_027956555.1 of Agrobacterium sp. ST15.16.055. NCBI lineage: Bacteria > Pseudomonadati > Pseudomonadota > Alphaproteobacteria > Hyphomicrobiales > Rhizobiaceae > Agrobacterium > Agrobacterium sp. ST15.16.055. The sequence continues at coordinate 91,417 of NZ_JAQKGN010000014.1, read as the reverse complement.
ATGATGCCGAAGGTGACGTGCAGGCCGTGCGTGCCGACCAGCGCGAAGAAGGCCGACAGGAACGCCGAACGCTGCGGGCCCGCACCTTCCGCGATCAGGTGGTGGAACTCGTAAAGTTCGACGGCAAGGAAGGCGAGGCCGAACAGGCCGGTCACGCCAAGCCATATCAGCGTTGTTTTTACCTTCTGCTTTTCCATTTCCAGCATGGCAAAGCCATAGGTGATGGAGGAGAAAAGCAGGAAGCCGGTATTGATGGCGACCAGCTTGAGATCAAACAGGTCCGCACCCGAAGGACCGGCCGCATAGCTGCGGCCGACAACGGCATAGGTGGCAAACAGCGTCGCGAAGATGAGGCAGTCGCTCATCAGGTAGAGCCAGAAGCCCAGCGACGTGCCGTTCTCCGGGTGGTGGTCTTCCTTCAGGTAAAAGACCGGTGGTTCAGCGCCGCTGGCGCTTTGTGCAGGTGCATGAGCCATATTCGTTACGCCTGTTCTGCAAGCAGCTTTGTACGCTCAGCCTCGACAGTCGAAACGTCGGAAGCCGGAATGTAGTATTCGCGGTTGTAGTTGAAGGTGTGGGCAATCGAGACTGCAATGATGGCGAGCATCGAAAGCGCGGCAAGCCACCAGATATGCCACACCAGGGCGAAGCCGAGGACGACGCTGATGGCGCTGATGATGACGCCCGCGCCGGTGTTCTTCGGCATATGGATTGGGATGAACCCTTCCTGCGGACGGTGGTAACCGCGCTTCTTCATGTCCGCCCAGGCATCCACGTCGTGAATGACCGGCGTGAAGGCGAAGTTGTAGGCGGGCGGCGGCGACGACGTCGACCATTCCAGCGTACGGCCGTTATAGGGGTCGCCGGTCACGTCACGCAGCTTTTCGCGATTGAGGAAGCTGACGATGAGCTGGATGACGAAGGAGGCGATGCCGAGCGCGATCAGGAAGGCGCCGAAGGCGGCGATGACGAACCAGATCTGTAGCGAATTGTCTTCAAACTGGCTGAGGCGGCGGGTGATGCCCATCAGGCCGAGAATGTAGAGCGGCATGAAGGCGAAATAGAAGCCGATGAACCAGAACCAGAAGGACAGCTTGCCCCAGAACGGATCGAGCCGGTAACCGAAGGCTTTCGGGAACCAGTAAACGATGCCCGCAAGCACACCGAACACGACGCCACCGATGATGGTGTTGTGGAAGTGGGCGATGAGGAACAGCGAGTTGTGCAGCACGAAATCCGCCGGCGGAACGGCAAGAAGAACGCCGGTCATGCCGCCGATGACGAAGGTGATCATGAAGCCGATCGTCCAGAGCATCGGAACGTCGAACTTGATGCGGCCCTTATACATGGTGAAGAGCCAGTTGAAAATCTTCGCGCCCGTCGGGATCGAGATGATCATCGTGGTGATGCCGAAGAAAGCGTTGACGCTTGCACCGGAACCCATTGTGAAGAAGTGGTGCAGCCACACGATATAAGCGAGGATGGTGATGACGCCCGTGGCGTAGACCATCGAGGCGTAACCGAAAAGGCGCTTGTTGGAGAAGGTCGAGACGATTTCCGAGAAGACGCCGAAGGCGGGCAGCACCAGAATATAGACTTCGGGATGGCCCCAGATCCAGATGAGGTTGACATACATCATCGGATTGCCGCCGAGATCGTTGGTGAAGAAATTGGTGCCAACGTAACGGTCGAGGGTGAGAAGCGCCAGCGTGCCGGTCAGGATCGGGAAGGAGGCCACGATCAGGATGTTCGAACACAGCGATGTCCACACGAAGATCGGCAGGCGCATCATGGTCATGCCAGGCGCGCGCATCTTGATGATCGTCACGATCAGGTTGATGCCCGATAGCGTCGTTCCCACACCGGCGATCTGCAGACCCCAGATATAATAATCGACCCCGACCCCGGGGCTTCCATCGATGCCGGAGAGCGGCGGATAGGCCAGCCAGCCGGTCTGCGCATATTCACCGATGAACAGCGAGATCATGGTGATGACGGCGCCGGCCGTGGTCATCCAGAAGGAGAAGTTGTTGAGGAAGGGGAACGAAACGTCGCGGGCGCCGATCTGTAGCGGTACGACGAAGTTCATCAGACCCGTGATCATCGGCATGGCCATGAAGAAGATCATGATGACGCCATGGGCGGTGAAGATCTGGTCGTAATGGTGCGGCGGAAGATAACCTTCCGATCCGCCAGACGCGATCGCCTGCTGGACGCGCATCATGATGGCATCTGCGAAACCGCGCAGCAGCATGACGAGCGCCAGAATGATGTACATGATACCGATCTTCTTGTGATCGATGCTCGTGAACCATTCGTTCCAGAGATAGCCCCAGAGGCGGAAATAGGTGAGGGCGCCGACGACGGCGATACCGCCCAGAGCCACGGCCGCGAAGGTCGCGACAAGAATGGGCTCGTGAAGCGGGATGGACTCCCATGTCAGCTTCCCGAACAGGAACGACGTTTGATCGGAATTGACGATCATTTTTAGCCTCTTGCGATTCTAAGACATAAGATCGGCGCAGCCATTGGCCGCGCCGCATAATGCCGGGACGTATCCGTCAGCCAGCGACTTGTTTCGTTTCCGGCAGCGCCGCAGGTTCGAAAGTCTGTCCTTCGAGCGCAGCCGGAGTGGATTGGGGCCCGCTGGCGACGCCAAAGGGCGCAAGCGGCGTGCAGACGACGGAATTCAGCGCCTTGGCGATGTCGATGCCTTCCTTGCCGCCGCCGCCATTGGCGTCGATATGCATCATGTCACGCATGCAGAGCTTGTTCGGCTCGACGCAGCGGTTGAGGATGGCGCTGTAGAGTTCGGGATCGACCGAAGCGAAATATTGTACCGGTTCGCGTTCGGAAGGCTTGGCGAATTCCAGATATTCCTGACGGCCGAAGCCCTTGCCGCTTTCTTTCGCCTTCGCCACCCACTGATCGAAGCCCTGCTGGCTCAGGCCATGGAACTTGAAGCGCATGTGCGAGAAACCTGGGCCGGAGAAATTGGCCGAGAAGCCGTCATAAACGCCTTCCTTGTTGATGACCGCGTGCAGCTTCGTCTGCATGCCGCCCATGGCGTAGATCTGGCCGGCGAGCGCGGGAACGAAGAAGGAGTTCATCGCCGTCGTGCCGGTGATCTTGAAATTGATGGGAACATCGACCGGAGCGGCGAATTCATTGACGCTGCCAATGCCGAGTTCGGGATAGAAGAACAGCCACTTCCAGTCCATGGCCACCACTTCTACCGTGATAGGCTTGGTTTCGGCGGTCACCTGGCGGTTCTCGTCGATACGCTCCAGCGGGCGATAGGGGTCGAGACGGTGCGTGGAAATCCAGGTCACGGTGCCGAGCATCAGGATGATGGCGACCGGAGCCGACCAGATCACCATTTCCAGGCGGGTGGAGTGGTGCCACTCGGGATCGTAATCCTCAGCCTTCCCTGATTCGCGATACTTCCATGCGAAGAACAGCGTCAGGGCAATGACCGGGACGATGATCAGCAGCATCAGAACCGTGGACGTGATGATAAGATCGCGCTGCTGGATCGCGATGTCGCCCGAAGGGTTCATGACGACGAGGTTGCAGCCGCTGAGCAGCAGCAGAGCCGGGATTGCCAGAAGGGCGGATAGGATTTTTTTGATCGTGCGCACGTTCTTTGAACTCGTACAGTTTGGATTATGCCGCGAATAATTGCCGAACATCATTTTTAGAATGAGGTATATTGTCGCGGTGCAGCGAAACCTTCGCGATGCACCATGTCTCGGGCAGAGCTGCGTTTAGGACGGAGCCCGTGCATTATCGCATGGTCGGCTGACTGGGCAACCCTTTATTGCCAAACTTCAATTGACGTTACGTAGGGTGCGTGTGACAATCCGTCGCATCGTAACGCAACGGATGAGGAGCCGGCGCGTTACAGGAAATGGTTCGTCCATGACGCAGGAGGGATATTATGAGTTATACGAATGCTGCTCCATCCTTTGGGCAGGCGCCGGAAGCGAACGGACACGGGGCCGGTCCCGTCAAGGTCGATCCGGATCGCATCACGATTGCAGTCATTCTCGCGAGAATGACGGAGTTTTTTGACTTTTTCATCTACGCCATCGCCTCCGCGCTCGTTTTCCCCCACGTCTTCTTTTCCTTCGTCGATCCGCTAACGGCCACGCTCTATTCCTTCGCGGTTTTCTCATTGGCCTTTATCGCAAGGCCGATCGGTTCGCTGATCTTCCTCCAGATAGACCGAAAGTTCGGGCGCGCCGTTAAGTTGATGGCTGCCCTCTTCACTCTCTGTGGTTCCACGATGGCGATCAGCTTTCTTCCGTCCTATGCGGAAGCGGGCATGCTCGCGCCGGTCATGCTGGCTGTATTCCGAATCGGCCAGGGTCTTGGTCTGGGCGGCGCATGGGACGGTCTTGTCTCGCTGCTCGCCATGAATGCACCGCAGAAGCAGCGCGGATGGTACGCCATGATGCCGCAGATCGGTGCGGCCATGGGGTTCGGTCTCGCCAGCGCCTTCTTCATCGTCTTCGTGACGCAGCTTTCCAATGCGGAATTCCTCGCCTGGGGCTGGCGTTTCCCGTTCTTCGTGGCGCTAGCGCTGAATGTTCTCGCGCTCTTTGCCCGCCTTCGCATGATCGTGACGCCGGAATTCCAGGCCATGCTGGAGCAGCACGAACTGGAACCGCGCCCCATGTTCAAGATGCTACGTTCACAGTTTCCGGTGGTGGTCACGGGTGCCTTCGTGCCGCTGGCGAGCTTTGCGCTCTTCCATCTCGTCACGGTCTTTCCGCTGAGCTGGGTTTCGCTCAACACCAGCCAGCGTGTGTCGGACTTCCTGTTCGTGCAATTCGTCAGCGCCATCATCGCCGGCGGCATGATCGTGGTTTCGGGCATTCTGGCCGACCGGATCGGCCGGCGGAAGCTTCTGGCTGTTGCGGCCGTGCTGATCGGGCTCTTCAGCCTCGTGGCACCCGTTCTCCTGAGTTCGGGCGATATTGGCCGCTATCTCTTCGTCCTGATCGGCTTTTCTCTGCTTGGCCTGTCCTTCGGTCAGGCGGGCGGCGCGCTTGCTTCCCGCTTCAGCCGTGAGTACCGCTATACCGGCGCATCGCTCACCTCGGATATTTCCTGGCTGATCGGCGCCGGTTTCGCACCGCTCGTCGCGCTCGGATTTTCGTCCAAATTCGGTCTTTTCGCCGTCGGCATTTACCTGATGTCGGGTGCACTCTGCACGCTGATCGCCCTCTGGTTCAGCCGCACGCTGGACATGCCATCGGAGTGATCTGGGCAATTTAAAAATCCCTGCACCCATCGCGCCGCGGAATCCTGTCGGATTTCGCGGCGTTTTTGTTTTTTTATTGCGCCAGGTCGATTTTAATCTTGACTCAGTCGATCATGAAATATTATGTAAGCAATACTGACGTAATTCAGTGTGCCTCACCGCCGGAAAGCCGGCCATCAGGGAACGCGATGCGAACGACGACGATCATTATTTGCGAGAAAGCGGCCAGCGCCGCCACGCCGTTTGTCGGCCGCAAAACGACCGTTCGCGCCATTAAACGCCGATAAGCAGAAGAAGAGGAGCGGCCAGGTCGCCTGCGGCTCCGCCCGCAGAGTGCCGGCTGACGCGCCGGGTTTCGGGAAAAGGGTGATGCCGCGCGGAATGCGCAACGAGAGGAGAAAACCTTGAGCGTGACGGAGCAAAAATTCGGCCTTTACGATACGGCTTTTGAGAAAAGCAGCTGTGGCGTGGGTTTCATCACCCGCAAGGACGGTATGCAGACACATGAGGTGCTGAAGCGCGGCCACGAGGCTCTCTGTGCCGTGCCGCATCGCGGCGGCATGTCGGCGGAAGGAGTCGGTGACGGTGCGGGCGTGTCGATGGATCTGTCGCTCTCCTTTTTCCAGAAGCTGACGGGCAACGATACCTTGCAGGCCGGCCGGTTTGGCGTCGGCAATTTTTTCCTGCCGCAGAACCCGTCTTTCCATGAACAGGCGGTTGGCATTATCGGCAGCGCGCTGCAGCAGCAGGGGTTTTCGACTCTCATCGTCCGCGACGTGCCGGTGAATGACGCGGCCATCCGCCCTGCCGCCATCCGTTACCAGTTGCCGATCCGGCAATGGGTCTTTTCGGCTCCGGCCGAATGCGGCACCCCTGCCGAATTCGACTGGCGTATCCACAAGGCGCTGCTCGCCATCGAAGCGCTGGCCTATACCGTGCCTGATCTCGCCGGTTTTTACCCACTGTCGCTCAGCGCGCGCACGCAGGTGCTCAAAGGGCGTCTGAACTCGCACGAGGTCATGCCTTATTTCTGCGACCTCACCGATCCGCGCCATGAAGTGCATACGATGTATTTCCACACGCGGTTTTCCACCAATACCGATCCGCATCCCTCCATGGCGCAGCCCTTTCGCCTGATGGCGCATAATGGTGAGCTCAACACCGACAAGAAGAACCGGCTGTCTGAAGCGGCCGTGGCGTTGGCGAAGAATGCCAGCATCGTCAGGCCGAAGGGCCAGTCGGACAGCTGCCGTCTGGACCAGACATTGCAGGCGCGGGTGATGGAGGATGGTCTAGACCTCGTCACTGCCGTGGTCTCGATGATGCCGCCGGCGTGGGAAAACGACGATACTCTCTCGCCGGGAGTCAAGGCGATGCTGGAATATTTCTCGCTCTATGAGGAGAAGAATGACGGTCCGGCCGCGCTGATCTTCGGCGACGGCAACATCATCGGCGCCCGTCTCGATCGCCTCGGCCTGCGCCCTTTACGCACCGTCGAGACGGAAGATTATCTCTGCGTCATGTCGGAGGCGGGGCAGATCGCCTTTCCGGCGGAAAGCGTCATCCGCCGCGGTCGTATCGAGGCGGGCGGCATGCTTTATTACGACCACGCCGAGCGGCGTGCCTTTTCCACCGTCGAGGCGTTGGAGCTTCTCGCCTCACGCCGCGATTATTCATCTCTGCTGCGCGAAGCCCGTGTCCTGCTGGACGATCTGCCGGAAGTGCCCGCTGAAAAGCAGGGCTCGCCACTACGTTACAATGGCGATCTGGAACGGCACCAGCGTTATGTCGCCTATTCGCATAATCAGGAAAGCTTCAAGTTCCTGATGGACCCGATGCTGGCCTCCGGCGCGGAAAAAATTTCGGCGATGGGATATGGCAATGCCATCAACGCGCTGTCCGATCAGGAAGGCGGCGTCGCGAAGTATTTTTCACAGCGTTTCGCGCAGGTCACCAATCCGCCGCTCGACAGTATTCGTGAGGCCGATGGCATGACGTTGCGTGTCGCCCTCGGTGCGAAGCCGAACAGCGGTGCGAAGAAGGCCCGCCAGATCGTCGTGCACTCCCCGATCCTGACCCATCTCGATATGTTGCGCATTCGCGAGCAGTCGGAGACCCCTCTTCGCCGTTTCGAAATGCTCTATTCGCCGGTCTTGGATGTTGCGGAGGCCAACGAAGCCGCGCTACGGCAGGCAATCGACGGGCTCTGCGATGAAGTTGTGGCTTTCGCGGCGGAGGAAGGCGGCATCGCCATCATCACCGACCGGCATGTTTCGGCGGGCCGTGCAGCTCTGCCGATGATCATGGTCGTCTCCGCCATCAACCAGCGGCTGATCGAGGAGGGTTTACGGCTGCGCGTGTCGCTGATCGTTGAAAGCGGGCAGTTTTCGTCCTCGCACCACATCGCGGCAAGCCTTGGCTTCGGGGCTTCGGCTGTCTACCCACTCGGCGTGCAGTTCCGCGCCGAGGAGAAATTCGGTGCCGACGCCGACAAGGCCTTCAAGCGCTTCGCCAAGGCGGCTGAAAAGTCGCTGATGAAGACCATGGGCAAGGTCGGGTTGTGCACGGCGGAAAGCTATATCGGCGGCGAGTTCTTCGAACCGAATTTCCTCGATACTGACGATGCGGTGCTGAAGCGTTATTTCCCGAATGTGAAGACACCGGTCGGCGGCGTCAACTTCGCCGTCATCGCGCAGGCAGTCGTGGACTGGCACCACAAAGCGCTGTCCGTGAAGGACGAAAACGACATTCCGCTGCTCGGTCTCTTCAAGGAGCGTGCGGAAGGTGCTGGCCATTCCTATGGCACGACGGCGGTACGCGGTTTCGTGGATATGACCGAGGAAAAGATCGGTTTCGACAAGGGAACCGAAAATGAGGACGCCTTGCGTCTGCTGCCGCTTAACCGGATGGAAGATGCCTTCGGTCTCAACGATGCGGCCTATTATCACAACAGCTTTGACCGGCTGACCCCGGAGGCGATCGACGCATTCGAGGTAACGCCCGGATACCGCGCGTTTGCCCGCATGATGGCGGAAGAAAGGGCCCGCCGTCCGGCAGCCCTTCGTGATGTTCTTGAATTGCCGGCCGATGTGACCTTTGCCGGTTCGGCCGAGGACTTCCGCCGCGAAATGGGGCGCTTTTCCAGACGTGGCAACAACAGCTTCATGGTGCGCGGATTGCTCTGCGAAAATGCAGGCGAAGGTGCGTTCCGGCTGCAATTGACCGGACCGCACGGTCACGACCTTGCCCGGCTTGCCGCACTCGGTCAGTCGCTGCTCGACCGTTTCGGTGAGGATATTGCCGGCCATTGGCTGGAGGGCGGCGCGCTTCTGGTTCAGGCGAAGGGCGAAGCTTTCACCTATCTGTCGCTGATCCGCACCGCACCTGACAGCATTGCGCTCGAGACAGTGCAAAAGGCGAGCGAGATCACCAGGACGCTGGCATCGGGCGCCATGAGTCACGGCGCGCTGGTCGCAGCCGCCCATGAGGCGGTTGCCCATGGCACCAACATGGTCGGCGGTATGTCGAATTCGGGCGAGGGCGGCGAACATATATCCCGCTACGGCACTATCCGTGCCTCGCGCATCAAGCAGTTCGCCTCCGGCCGCTTCGGCGTCTGGGCCGGTTATCTTGCCGATCCGATGCTGGAAGAGATCGAGATCAAGATCGGTCAGGGCGCAAAGCCAGGCGAGGGCGGGCAGTTGCCGTCTCCCAAGGTAACGGTGGAAATCGCCGCCGCACGCGGTGGCACGCCGGGTGTCGAGCTTGTCTCGCCGCCGCCGCATCACGATACCTATTCCATCGAGGATCTGGCTCAGCTCATCCATGACGCCAAGGCGGCGCGCGTGCGCGTCATCGTCAAGCTCGTCTCGTCGGAAGGGATAGGCACGATCGCGGTCGGCGTCGCCAAGGCGGGGGCCGATGTCATCAATGTCGCCGGCAATACCGGCGGCACGGGGGCGGCGGCCGTCACCAGCCTCAAATATACCGGCCGTGCGGCAGAAATCGGCATTGCCGAGGTGCACCAGGCGCTCTGCGCCACCGGCCTGCGCTCCAAGGTGCTGCTGCGTTGTTCCGGCGCACACCAGACGGCCAGCGACGTCGTGAAGTCGGCGTTACTCGGCGGCGACAGCTTCGAGTTCGGCACCACGGCGCTGATGATGCTGAAATGCGTCATGGCGAAGAACTGCAACATCAAGTGCCCGGCCGGTCTCACCACCAATCAGGAGGCTTTCAACGGCGATCCGCGCGCGCTGGCGCAATATCTCATGAATATCGCCCATGAAACGCGTGAGATTCTGGCCGCACTCGGGCTGCGCTCGCTGCGGGAAGCACGCGGACGTTCCGATCTTCTCCACCTCCTCGATCACCCGGCAAGCGTCGGCCAGCTTGACCTCCGGGCAATGCTTGCCGTGGTCGAAGAGGTGAAGATCGACAGCCCTGTCTATATGGAAAAGGATTTTGGGCTGGACGATGCCTTCATCGAACTCGTGCGCTCGGCTCTGGTGGACAGCAAGCGGGAAAAAATCGAGCTGGGCGGCAATCGCTTCCTGAATAATTGCAACAAGAGCGTCGGCGGCCAGCTCGCCGTCGATATTGAACGCATGCTGAACCACGAACTTTCCGACGAAGAGGCGGATGCGCTTCCGGCCGTGAAGCGGGACAGCCGTGGCCGCCGGTTCCTGGAGGCGGGTTCGGTGCGTATCGAGACGTCGGGTTCGGCCGGTCAGTCCTTCGGCGCCTTCTGCAATGACGGCATGGTCATGGTTCATACCGGCACCTGCAATGACGGTGTCGGCAAAAGCGCCTGCGGCGGCACCATCGTCGTGCGCTCACCCGGCGGCGGATCCGAAGAGGCGGGCGGTAATGTGCTGGTCGGCAATTTCGCGTTGTTCGGCGCCACCGGCGGCCGCACCTTCGTGGAAGGGCAGGCGGGAGACCGTTTCGCAGTGCGTAACTCCGGCGCCACCGCTGTCGTCGAAGGCGTGGGTGATTTCGCCTGCGAATATATGACCAACGGCGCGGTGCTGAACCTTGGCAGCTTCGGCAAGGGTTTCGGCAACGGCATGAGCGGCGGTTTCGTTTATCAATATGATCCCTATGGCGATCTGCCAAAGAAGATCAGCCATGATTCCATCCTGCTCGGCTCGATCACCGGTGAGGATGAGCAGGCCGCGATCCATCATCAGGCTGTGCACCAGCTTCTGGCCTGGCATGTCGCGGAGACCGGCTCGGCCAAGGCGGCATGGCTTCTGGAAAACTGGGAAAGCGAACAGCATAATTTCGTCTATGGCATGCCACGCGCCCTGCTGCTTTATCAGGATAGCGACGAGATTCTGAAGGCGAAGCCCCGCAAGGAACTGCTGGAGGAATTGGCATCCGCGCTTGCCGCCCATCAACTGCGCAAGTTCAAGCTCGCCTATCGCGACCGCAAGGCCGTCCTGAACGGAAGGGTGCCGGGTTATGGCGAGACGGATACGGAGGAGATGTATGCGCTTCTCAATAACTACACGGTGTTGAGCATGGCGCAGGCGATCGCCCTCCAGCGGGTGCCGACGGCGCCGGGTCCTTCCGACCCGGCTATTGAAAAAGCCGTGCGCAATCTCATTCTTACGGAAGACTATGCGCTGATGCAGCGGCTGCTGAAATATGCCCGCGAGGCGCTTTCAGACCATAGCGATGAACAGCTCGCGGTGATGATCGCCGCCAAACGTCTCGACGATTACAAGCAGGCGCTGGCGCGCAGGAACACCTTGTCGGTGGACAGCCCCGGCACCTATGGCTGGATCATTCAGCAGAACCGGAAAAACATCGAGAAGATTGGCCGTCTGCCGGGCTTCGAGGAGCTTTTCGCAGCCCGCGCTATTCCCGACCTCGCCATCGCATCCAGCCATAGGGCAGCATGATGAAGATACCTTATATTCCCGAGGACGCGCCCTTCAACGGTGATCAGCGCGCATGGCTTTCCGGTTTTCTGGCGGGGCTCCATTCCCGTGCAGCCATCGGCATGGAGACATCTGTTGCTGCGGCCGCTCCGAATGCCAAGGCCAATATGCTGAATATTCTTTTCGGCACCCAGACCGGCAATGCTGAGGTGCTGGCGATGGATATCGCCGCAGCCGCCCGCGCGCAGGGCATGCAGCCGGTGGTGACGGCGTTGGACGATGTCTCGATGGACGGTCTCGGCGCCATGAAGCGCGTCATTGTCGTCACCTCGACATATGGCGAAGGTGAAATGCCTGACAATGCTCAGCTTTTCTGGGAAGCGCTCACCGCTGACAGCGCGCCGCGTCTGGACGGGATGAGTTTTGCCGTCCTCGCGCTCGGCGATACCGGCTATGACGGCTTCTGCCAGGCGGGCAAGCTGATCGATACGCGGTTCGAACAACTCGGTGGCAAGCGTATGAAGACGCGTATCGACTGCGATATCGACTTCGAGGACGCCGCCGCCGCATGGATCGGCGAGACGCTGCCGCTCGCGGTTGCTGTCGATGGCGGCAATACGGCATCTGTCACCATGCCCGATGTCGCCGAGCCGCCCGTGCGGGAAAAACAGGGCTGGAGCCGCAAAAATCCCTATCCGGCTGAAGTAAGCGTCAATCGTCGCCTGTCCGGTACCGGCTCGTCCAAGGAAATTCGCCACTACGAATTCGACCTCGGCGAAAGCGGTCTGGACTATGAGGCGGGTGACGCTCTTGGCGTCGTGCCCCTGAACGATCCGAAACTGGTCGGCGCGCTGCTGCAACACTTCGAAGCGGCTGCGGACAGCCAAATCGCCGGGCTGGACGGTCCGGTCGGCGATGCGCTTCTCAACAGGTTCGAGATATCGACGCCCTCGCGCGAACTCGTCGCCGAGATCGGCAAGCGGGCTGGGCATGACGAACTCAGCCATGTTCTTGCAAACGGAGATAGGGAGCAGCTCGCCGCCTTTCTCTGGAGCAAGGATATTCTCGACCTCATCAATCTCGGCGAAAAGCCGCTATTTGATGTTGCTGAATTCGTGACATTCCTGAAGCCGCTGCAACATCGCGCCTATTCCATCTCCTCCAGCCCGCTGGTTGCAAAAAGCAGCGTGCATCTGACCATCGCCAGCGTGCGTTATCGCGCCGAAGGCCGTGAGCGTGGGGGCGTGTGCTCCACCTATCTTGCCGACCGCGTGGAGGCCGGGCAGAGTGCCGGGATTTTCGTCTCGCCGAACAAGGCGTTTCGTGTGCCGCAGGACAATGATGCGCCTGTTATCATGGTAGGGCCGGGCACGGGCATCGCGCCATTCCGGGCATTTTTGCAGGAACGGCAAGCCAGAGGCGCAAAGGGCAAAAACTGGCTGTTTTTCGGTGATCAGCACCGGCAGTCGGATTTCATCTATGAAAACGAGCTTGGCGACATGAGTCGCGATGGCGTTCTGACCCGTCTCGACCTCGCCTTTTCACGAGATCAGGCGGAAAAGATCTATGTCCAGACCCGCATGCGGCAGAACGGTAAGGCGCTCTATCAATGGCTTGAAGAGGGTGCTTTTTTCTATGTCTGTGGCGACGCGACCCGTATGGCGAAGGATGTCGACGATGCCTTGCGTGGCATCGTCAGCGAAGAGGCCGGCATCTCCGCCGAGGCGGCAAGCGAGTATGTGAACCGGCTGAAGCGCGAAAAACGTTATCTGCGCGACGTCTACTGACGATTGCCATGACGGGACCGCCTTGACGCACCGATTGGTTCAGCAATTGGTGCAGACGGTCTCGGCGTCGCGCTGCTTGAAGAAATACTCCCGCCCGATCGTGATCGACTTTACTCCGGACGAGGCAATGTCGGGCATGAACATCAACAATTCATGCGGTATGGAAAGTTCGACGTGGATGAGAAAGCTGTTTTCCACCAGCAGGCGCGTCGGAACGGCGACCGGTGAACCCACCGCATAGGGTCTCTGATTTTTCTCATCCCAGGACCAGGTGATTTTCGCCTGTTTTTGCGCGTCGATCTTGATGCCGCTGATCTTCAGCTGCAGACCCTTGGTGCTGTAGGGCGCAAACACGGCGGCTGCGACGTCCTGCATGCCCGTGAGATAGGTCTTATCGACGGAACCTGTTTTCGATATCAGATCATTGATGGAGGCTGCGGCGGTGCTTGCCCGCTTGTAGGTATTGTATCCGATCGTTAATTCGAAAGAGGTTAGATAAAGCGCAAGCAATATCGGAAAGAGGATCGCGAACTCCACCGCGCCCACGCCACGGCGATCTTTGGCAAAGCGTGAAACGAGCGCAACCAGGCGTCGTTTGCCGTTTGCCGCAACGGACACCAGCCCTGCCATCATGAGCCCCCGCCTGTGATGTATTTCTCATTCATGAACGCATTTGTCGCGACGATGAGGAAATGTGAGGGCATCGATCCATCGGCCGGACGTATTTTTGTGAGATATGGCCGGATGATATCGGCAACGACACGCCAGCGATAATAGACACGCAACATGTTGATGGTTTCCGGCCCGCCCGGCGTGAAGCCGAATTGAGCGGTATCGAGATCGTAATATTCGCCATAGGCCTTCAGCGGTATCGTGGTCGGAATATCCTTGAAGGCGGCAAAGGAGCGAAGGTCGATATAGAGCTTCTGTTCTTTATCGATCTCATCCGAGCAGGTAATCATCACTGAAACTTCGTCGCAGAAACTCTTGCGGAAATCCTCTTTCGAAATCGAGCTGCTGATTTGCCCAGTGCGCAAACGCCGCGCCATGGTCTCGGTGGCGTTGGCGACGACCTGTTCCGCCATCAAGGCGACGAAGGTCTCGATGATCGCAAAGACGACGAGGAAATAGGGTATTGCGAGTATCGCGAATTCGATAGCCGCTGTCCCGTCGCGCGAGACTCCCAATTTTTCCAGCAATGGCTTCAGTCTGGCCAGTCGCATGAGGCGATATCGATCTCTAAGAATATGCGGCGAGCGCAACCGTTGAATTTGTTGCGGACCATAACCACCCGATGTTTAAAATCAGTTACTTCGATAAACTATACTTTAGTGATTTCCAAAATCGATACGGCGCATAAAAAGCCCGGCACAGGGCCGGGCTTTGTTGATTGCGAAAGGTAGGCTTATTCCGCGTCTGCCTTGGAGAGAACCTCAAGCGTGGGTGTCGAGGTGATATTGTAACCGCAATCCACGTAATGACATTCGCCGGTCACGCCGCGCGACATGCTGGACAGCAGATAAAGTGCGGATCCGCCGATATCGTCGATGTCAGCCGTCCGCCGCAGCGGTGCATTTTTCTGGTTCCACGCGTAGATAGCGCGTGCATCCGAGATGCCGGCACCTGCCAGCGTGCGGACCGGGCCGGCCGAAATGGCGTTGACGCGGATATCGCGCGGGCCGTAATCGGCGGCGAGATAACGCACGGACGCCTCGAGAGCCGCCTTGGCGACGCCCATGACATTGTAGTTCGGAATGACGCGCTGCGAACCATTATAGGTCAGGGTCAGCATGGAGCCACCATTGGTCATCAACTCAGCAGCGCGCTTGGCGATTTCCGTGAAAGAGAAGCAGGAGATGACCATGGTGCGGCTGAAATTCTCGCGCGTCGTATCCGCGTAGAGGCCTTTCAGCTCGTTCTTGTCGGAAAAGCCGATGGCATGGACGATGAAATCCAGCGAGCCCCATTTTTCGCGGATGGTCGCGAACAAGGCGTCGACCGAGGCGATATCCTCGACATCGCATGGCACGATGAAATCGGAACCGAGTTCGGCGGCGAGCGGTTTCACGCGCTTGCCGAGCGCTTCCCCCTGATAGGTGAAAGCCAGCTCCGCGCCCTGTGCTGCAAGCGCCTTGGAGATACCCCAGGCGATCGAATGATTGTTTGCGACGCCCATGATGAGGCCGCGTTTACCCTGCATGATGCCGTTCATGGGCAATTATCCGTTATGACGCTGGAAGACGAGCGTGGCGTTGGTGCCGCCGAAGCCGAAGGAATTGGAGAGGATGGTGTCGATCTTGGCGTTGTCGATGCGGCTGCGAACGATCGGAACGCCCGCAAATTCCGGATCGAGCTCGGAAATATGCGCGCTCTCGCCGATGAAGCGTTCCTGCATCATCAAGAGGCCGTAGATCGATTCCTGCACGCCGGCCGCACCCAGCGAATGGCCGGTGAGAGACTTGGTCGACTGGATGTGGGGGATCTTGTCGCCGAAAACTTCGCGGATCGCGCCGATTTCCTTGCTGTCGCCGACCGGCGTCGAGGTGCCGTGGGTATTGATGTAGTCAATGTCGCCCTTCACGGTGGCAAGCGCCTGCCGCATGCAGCGGATTGCACCTTCGCCTGACGGGGCAACCATGTCGTAACCGTCCGAGGTCGCGCCATAACCGACAATTTCGGCATAGATTTTTGCACCGCGTGCCTTCGCATGCTCCAGCTCTTCCAGAACCAGAACGCCCGCACCGCCGGCGATGACGAAGCCGTCGCGGTTGACGTCATAGGCGCGCGAGGCGACGTCGGGTGTTTCGTTGTATTTGGACGACATCGCGCCCATGGCGTCGAAAAGGTTCGACATCGACCAGTCGAGATCCTCGTGGCCGCCGGCGAACATCACGTCCTGCTTGCCCCACTGGATCATTTCGGCGGCGTTGCCGATGCAGTGCGCCGAGGTGGAGCAGGCCGAAGAGATGGAGTAGTTGACACCGTGGATCTTGAACCAGGTCGCGAGCGTGGCCGAAGCGGTGGAGGACATGGCCTTCGGCACGGCAAAGGGACCGATGCGCTTCGGGCTGTTGTTCTTCAGCGTGATATCGGCGGCCTCAACGATGGTGCGGGTGGAAGGACCGCCCGAACCCATGATGATGCCGGTGCGCTCATTGCCGCTGATGTCGCTCTCCTCGAGACCGGAATCGGCGATTGCCTGCTTCATGGCGACGTGGTTCCAAGCGCCGCCTTGCGACAGGAAGCGCATGGCGCGACGATCGACCAGATCGGTGGGGTCCAGAGACGGCTTGCCCCAGACCTGGCACTTGAAACCGTGTTCGGCAAAATCCGGCGAAAAAGAAATGCCGGATTTGGCATTGCGCAGCGACGCGGTGACCTCAGCGGCATCACCGCCGATGGAGGAAACAATACCGAGGCCGGTGACAACAACTCGTCTCATCAAAGGGACCTTTTCTTTAGATTTCGGCTGGGCGACTTAAGGCCGTCCGGCGTTTGTCTCGATTATTTCGTCTGCCTCAGGCAGACTTTTCCTTGGACAGGCCGACCCGCAGATCCGATGCCTGATAAATGGTTTCACCATCCGCCTTCAGCCAGCCATCGGCGGTGCCAAGCACCAGACGGCCGCGCATCACGCGCTTGAAATCAATACCATATTGCAGGAGCTTGGTGTGAGGGCGAACCATGCCCTTGAATTTCACTTCGCCGGTGGAAAGCGCCATGCCGCGGCCTTCTTCGCCAAGCCAGCCGAGGAAGAAGCCGGTCAGCTGCCACATGCCGTCAAGGCCGAGGCAGCCCGGCATGATCGGGTTGCCCTGGAAATGGCAGGGGAAATACCAGTCGTCGGGGCTGACATCGTATTCGGCGCGGATGAAACCTTTATCGAACGCGCCACCGGTTTCGGAAATTTCGGTGATGCGATGGACCATGAGCATGGGGGGCAATGGGAGCTGTGCATTTCCCGGGCCGAACAATTCGCCGCGACCGCAGGACAGGATCTCCTCGTAATTGTAACTTGATTGCCTCGTTGCCATACCGCTTTCACTTCCCCAATCACTGGTGTTGATCGACTTCACTAGAGCAAGTTAGGTTCAAAATGAAGCGCTGCAAGGGCAGAGGCGGTTTCGCCCCCATTCTTTGTCTTCAGAACCTTCTTTGCCGAAGTCATTACCTCAATATGCCGTCCGCATACAGGAACCATCCGGCTGGAACCAGAGGAAATTTGCAGGAATGGCCGGTTTGCAGCCATTTGCGACACTCGGCGGCGCTGAAACTATTGAAAGCAATCCCTGCAAAAGATATATGCTATTGCAATTGACGGGTTTCATACCCCTGTTTGGAATGGGATGGCATGGCATTTGACGCCACATTGGATATCGGAACGAGGCTGCGGCGCTCGGGGCTGCGGCCCACGCGCCAGCGCGTTGCTTTGGGCGATCTTCTCTTCGCAAAGGGTGATCGCCACCTGACGGTCGAGGAGCTGCATGACGAGGCGGTCACCGCTGGCGTGCCCGTTTCTCTCGCCACGGTCTACAACACGCTGCACCAGTTTACCGAAGCCGGCCTGATCCGAGTTCTGGCCGTCGAAGGTGCGCGCACCTACTTCGATACTAACGTCTCGGATCACCATCACTTCTTCGTGGAAGGTGAGAACGAGGTTCTCGATATTCCCGTCAACAATCTTCAGATCGACAATCTGCCGGAAGCGCCCGAGGGCATGGAAATCGCCCATGTGGACGTGGTGATCCGCCTTCGCCGCAAGCGCGGCTGACGCTTCTATCTGATGACGGATATGAAAATGGCGCCGAAGGGCGCCATTTCTGTTTTCAGCGTCTCTTTCGACAGGTCACTTCATCACGTCTTCCGGCCGTCTGCCGGGCTTGGCCTTATAGGGTGGGAAAGTCCAGCCGAACAGCAACGCACCGGAGCGCACGGATAAGGCTGTCAGGAAACCCGCGGCGGATGCGGCATAAAGCGGTGCGCCGAAGAAATAGACGATAATGAAGGTGGAGGAACCCAGAAGCGCGCAGGTGATATAGATTTCCGGGCGCAACAGAACGGAAGGCTCCCCGGCCATAATATCGCGCAGCACCCCTCCGAATGTCGCCGTCAGAACGCCTGTGACGATGGCGACGGTTGCCGAGCCGCTCGCGGCAAGGCCCTTGGCTGCTCCCATGACGCAATAGGCAGACAGACCGAGGGCATCGAGCCAGATCAGTACGCGATAACGGGATTCGAAAAGATGCGCGGTGAAGAACAGCAGAACCGCGACCGAGACGCAGACGAGAATATAGGTGGGGTTTATCACCCAGAATACTGGCGTTCTGCCCAGTACCAGATCGCGCACCGTACCGCCGCCGATGCCGGTTGCGGCTGCGAAAAACAGGAAGCCGATCAGATCCAGCTGTTTGCGCGAGGCGGCGAGTGCGCCGGTTGCGGCAAACACGGCGACGCCGGCATAATCGAGAAAACCGAGAAGTGTCATGAAAAGGTTCCTCCCGGAACACGGGCAGCGAACACGTCAGTGTCGCGCAAGCACTAAACTCTAGGCTGGCCGCCCGGATGATCGCAACATCCATAACTCAAACGGATGCAAAGGAAAATGCCGTGCGAATCGCTCTCGTTGCCGCTCTTCAGGCGCTGGTTCTCTTGATGTTCCCGGTGGCGCTCGCGGCGCAGCAGCAGCTGGTGAACGATCCGGAGATTTACGAGAAGGATCATTTCCGCAACGAGTGCAGGGTGGCGGCCTTCGGCGACGATTTCGTTACACGGCTGGATATCAACAATGACGGGCTGATGGATGCCGTTGTCAATCATGGCGTTCTGGATTGCGACGGCGAAAAAGGCCGCGCCTGCGACGACGAGGGATGCCCCTATAATTTCTATGTCCAGGTGAAAGAGGGCGGCTATCTGATGATCGCGACGGCCCGGATTTACGGTTATGATTTCATCAAGCGGTTCGGCAACATGGTTTTCGTGCTGAAGATGCATCCGCGTTATTGCGAGCGTACCGACAAGGAACCCTGCCTGATGACGGTGCGGGTCCGCGGCACGAAATTCGTCACCATCTCGCGAAAGTGACGACGACGATTTTCAGGGCGTAATTCGCCGGATTTTGACCCTTTGATTGTAGCGCTGGCGAAGCGAGCGCGGAATGATGAAGGTGGCGATGGCGACGGTGAAAACCGTGGCCGCAACCACCCAAAGGGCATTCGATTGCAGCGTGGCGGCGAGAACGGCGCCGCAGATCGCGCCGCATATCATGCCAAGCCATGGCACGATCTGAATGCCCCAGTCGAGGCTCCGCTCGCCGAGAAGAAAACGGCCGATGCCGCGGCCGAAGCGGGAAAGCGCGCCGGTCACATAGGTGAGCCCGATCGGCAGTCCCTCAATGTGCTCAACGGCGGCGTTGACCATGCCCATGGCGAAAACGACGAGGTAAAACTGCGCAAGAGCGGACGTCTCGCCGCCGAGCAGCGCGGCAATTGTTACCAGCAATCCCACCGCCATCAGAACGGCGAAGATGCGCCGGTCGAACTTATGCGCCACCACGATGCCGCCGGCATTGCCCGCCACGAAGGCAACGATTGCGAAAAGCAGCTTCGCGGCATGAGAATAGAGGCCAGCCTCCATCGAGACTGCGGCGCGCGTGGTGTTACCGGTCATGAACGACACGAAGTCACCTGAAATATGCAGGCCCACCGCATCCGTCATGCCCGCGATGAAGGAAATGGCGGCAACCAGCGCAATTCCGGTTCCGGTTCGCCTTGCCCTGATGATACTGCGGCGTCTTTGTCTGGTCATGGAGCGCTCGATATGGAAAAACGGCGGGCCTGTGGGTGGGGCCGTGTTATCCTATGTCTAAAATGCCGGACGGTACATTTGCAATCGTTCTGGAGGCGCTCGGGAACCTCTATTTTGTCTAGACAAATACAAAATCCCTGCCTACCATGCCTCAAATAAAGCGAAAAACAACATCGCACAAAAATAAATCAAAAGGGGTTCAGATCATGAAGAAAACATGGGTTCTCGCCACAGTCGCCGCGCTCTTTTCATCCGCTTCCGCCTATGCCGAGACGTCTGTAACGATCGGGATGTCCGGCTGGACCGGTTTTGCGCCGCTGACGCTCGCTAAACAGGCCGGCATTTTCGAAAAGAATGGCCTCAAGGTCGATATCAAGAAAATACCGCAGGCGAGCCGCCATCTGGCTCTTGCTTCCGGTGACATCCAGTGCGCAGCCACCACAGTGGAAACATGGATTGCCTGGAACGCCAATGGCGTGAAATCTACCCAGATTTTCCAGATGGATAAATCGCATGGCGCCGATGGCATCGCCGTGCGCAGTGATGTGGCAAAGGTCGAAGACCTGAAAGGCAAGACGGTTGCCGCTTCCGCGCCGGGCACTTCGCCTTATTTCTTCCTTGCCTGGATCCTCAAGGAAAACGGCCTCACCCTGAAGGACGTCAAGGTCGTCAACCTCGAACCGGGGCCGGCCGCGCAGGCGTTCGTTGCCGGTCAAAATGACGCGGCCATGACCTACGAGCCCTATCTGTCCACTGTCCGCGCCGCCCCTGACAAGGGTAAAATCCTTGCCACGACGCTGGATTATCCCGCCGTCATGGATACGTTCGGTTGCACCACGGATTTCCTGAAGGCCAATCCGCAGGCGGCGAAAGCCCTGGCGGACAGCTATTTCCAGGCCCTCGAACTCATCAAGGCCGATCCCGAAAAGTCCTATGCGACGATGGGCGCGGATGTGAAGCAGACCGGCGAGGCCTTTGCCGCTTCGGCAAAGTTCCTCGAATGGCAGGACAAGGCCGCCAACCAGAAGTTTTTCGAGGGTGAATTCAAGACATTCTCGGAAAAATCGGCGGATCTGCTGCTGGAAATCGGCGTGATAAAGTCGAAACCCGATCTTTCGACACTCGCGGATACGTCCTTCATCAAGTAACAGAAAAGGCGGCCGCATTCCCTGCAGGGAATCTAGCAGCCAAAGACAGGTGAGTGCGTCGATTGTGCGTCACGAAACGCGCATGGCGTTCTAATGGCGCGGCAAAGGTGCCGCGCCGGTTTTCCGGACAGGCGACAGATGCAACCTCTTCAACCTATCAGGAACAGCGCGAGAATTGCTCTCGGCATCCTGTTCTTCGTGCTGTTTTTTTTCGCCTGGGGCTTTGCCACGCTGGGCGGTTTCGTATCGCCGACCTTTCTGGCTGACCCCATCACCATGCTGAAGGACGGCATCTACCTCCTCACCGATCAGGGGTTTGCCAGTGATATAAGCATGACGATCTGGCGCGTGGTGGGCGGTTTTGTGCTGGCCTCGGTCGTCGCGGTGCCGGTCGGCATCGCCATGGGGGCCTATAAGCCCATTGAGGCGCTACTGGAACCTTTCGTCTCCTTCGCGCGCTATCTGCCTGCTTCCGCTTTCGTGCCGCTCCTCATTCTTTGGGCCGGCATCGGCGAGATGCAGAAGCTGCTGGTGATCTTCATTGGCGCGGTTTTCCAGATCATCCTGATGGTGGCCGTGGCTGTCGCCGGCACGCGGCGTGATCTGGTGGAGGCCGCCTATACGCTGGGTGCGAAGGATCGGGGTGTTGTTCGCCGTGTTCTCATTCCTGCCAATGCGCCCGATATCGCGGAAATCCTCCGTCTCGTTCTCGGCTGGGCCTGGACCTATGTCATTGTCGCGGAACTGATCGGCGCCTCCTCGGGCATCGGTTATATGATCATCAACAGTCAGGCGCTGATGGCGACCGGGCAGATCATCTTCGGCATCATCGTCATCGGCATTATCGGTCTTATTTCGGATTTCGCGTT
The DNA here is from genome assembly GCF_027956555.1 of Agrobacterium sp. ST15.16.055. Taxonomy (NCBI): domain Bacteria; kingdom Pseudomonadati; phylum Pseudomonadota; class Alphaproteobacteria; order Hyphomicrobiales; family Rhizobiaceae; genus Agrobacterium; species Agrobacterium sp. ST15.16.055. The sequence continues at coordinate 69,655 of NZ_JAQKGN010000014.1, read as the reverse complement.
CAAATCGTTGAACCGGAAGCTTTTCGCCTGGAGGCTTGCCTGATGAACGAGCTCGTTATCAAGGGCGTCAGCCGCACCTTTCCGGGCGTGCAGGGCGGGCAGCCGACACTGGCCTTGCAGCCCACCGATCTGGAAATCCCCCGCAATGATTTCGTCACCATCCTCGGCCCGTCGGGATGCGGAAAATCCACCTTGCTGCGCATCATCGCCGGTCTCGACCGTCCGACAACCGGCGAAGTCCTGCTGTCCGGCAAGGCGGTGACGGGCCCGGGGGCGGATCGCGGGATGGTGTTCCAGTCCTACACCCTGTTTCCCTGGCTGACGATCCGCGAAAACGTCGCCTTCGGCCTGCGCGAACGCGGCGTGGCCGAGACGGAAAAATGGGAGATCGTCGATAGCTATATCGACAAGGTCGGCCTGCGCGGTTTCGAAAATCATTGGCCGAAACAATTGTCTGGCGGCATGCAGCAAAGAACGGCCATTGCCCGTGCGCTCGCGAACGGCCCGAAAATTCTGCTGCTCGATGAGCCTTTCGGCGCTCTCGACAACCAGACACGCGGTCTGATGCAGGAGTTGCTGCTCGGCATATGGGAGCGTGAGCAGAAGACAGTCATTTTCGTCACCCATGATATCGAAGAGGCGGTCTTCATGGCGTCGCGTGTGGTGACCATGTCCGCAAGGCCGGGTCGCATCAAGTCGATCACGCCGGTCGACCTGCCGCATCCGCGTCACTACACGATCAAGGCCAGTCCGGAATTTTCGCAGCTGCGCGCGAAGCTTACGGAGGAAATCCGCAGTGAGGCGATTGCCGCTGCGGCCCATGGATAGGCGAAAGGGGAGGATAAAGGCATCGGGATGAGAAGTGCTGGCGCCGATCTTCAAGAAAAATCGTTGCATGAGCGCATCCGCAATGATGTCGAGCGCCACATCATGTCGGGCGAATGGCCGCCGGGTTATCGCATTCCCTTCGAACACGAGATGACCAGGCAATATGCCTGTTCACGCATGACGGTGAACAAGGCTCTCGGTGAATTGGTGCAGCGCGGACTCATCGAAAGACGCCGCCGGCTTGGCACTTTCGTTCGCCAACCCCATGCGCAATCCGCCGTTCTGGAAATCCACGATATTGAACGGGAGGTGCAGGCGCTGGGTCTCGTCTACAGTTACCATCTCGACAAACGAAGGCTGCGTCCTGCGGGGGAAAAAGACGGTGCGGCCATGGCGCTTGCTGCCGACGCCCAGATCCTGGAACTCACCTGCACGCATTTCGCTGGCGGCGTTCCCTTTTGCCTTGAGGAACGCATCATCAATGTTACCGCCGTTCCGGATGCGGAAGCTGCGGATTTTTCACAGATCGGGCCGGGGACGTGGCTGCTGAAAATGGTGCCCTGGAGCGCTGCCGAACACCGCATCAGCGCTGTTTCGGCCGACCGTAAAAATGCGGCGGCGCTTGGTATTGCCTCCGGTGCTGCCTGTCTGGTCATCGATCGACGGACGTGGCATGGGGCGGATTATGTCACCCGCGTCCGTGTCACCTATCCTGGTGACCGCCATGCGCTCGTCGCACAGTTTTCGCCCTCGCAGAACAGCTGAAAGCCGTCGATCGGTCAATTTTTTGTAAAGAAGAGTTTACGAGTCGTCTTTTGACAATATAATAGTTGTCAAAGGAACTCAGGTTTATTATCGGAACGTCAAGCTTTCACGACGGCATCCGTTCAAGGCCCCGGTTTTCAAGAACCGGTCAATCTGCGGATGAGTTCATCGACGGAAATCCGGGATAAAATTATGTCAGCTGAGACCTCAACTTCTTCCGCATCCTTCAACAAGGCAAACACAACTAGGCATATCTCCCTTGCCATGGCTGTCACCTTGCTGGCCGGCTTGAATGCCGGCGCGGTTTTCGCTCAGACGGCATCGGAAACCCAGGCACAGCCCGCACCGCAATCAGAAGCGGTTCAGCCGACAACTCCTGTAACGCCGAGCGCTCCGGCCGCCGCGCCAGTCCAGCCTTCCGCGACGGCGCCGGGACAGCCGGCTGTCACCGCACCCTCGCAGCCTCAGTCAACTCAGCCCGCAGCAGTCCAGTCTGCACCCGCTCAGCCTGCGACGAATACCGCACCGGGAGCCGAAGGCCTGGCGCCGCAGCCGACGCAAACCGAGCAACCCGCACAGACGGGCCAGACGACCGCGCCGAATGAAGCCGCGACCCCGATAGAGCCTCTCGGCACCGAACCCGCGAGCGCTGAACATCGAGCGGATATCCCGCACAACCTTTCTCCCTGGGGCATGTTTATGGCGGCCGACTGGGTCGTGAAGGGCGTCATGATCGGTCTTGCCTTCGCATCGCTGGTCACCTGGACGGTCTGGGTCGCGAAGTCTATCGAGCTTGCGGGTGCGCGGGTGCGCGCCGGCTCGACGCTCAAGGTCATTCGCAAGGCAAAAACCCTGACTGAGGCCACCGAAGCGGTTGAAAAGAAGGGCGGTCCGGCAGCCTTGATGCTGCGCATGGCAACCCATGAAATGCAGCTTTCCGATGCGGTGGTCGACCATACTGATGGCGGCGGTATCAAGGAACGTGTCTCTTCGGCGCTCTCGCGTATCGAAACCCATGCGGGCCGCCGCATGTCGCGCGGGACGGGTGTTCTGGCGACCATCGGTTCCACTGCTCCCTTCGTCGGTCTGTTCGGCACCGTCTGGGGCATCATGAACTCCTTCATCAGCATTTCGGAATCGCAGACGACCAATCTTGCCGTCGTCGCGCCGGGCATTGCCGAAGCGCTGCTCGCCACCGCCATCGGCCTTGTCGCCGCTATTCCGGCTGTCGTCATCTACAATGTCTTCGCCCGCTCGATCACCGGTTACCGCCACCTGCTGGCGGATGCCGCAGCCGGCGTGGAGCGCCTTGTCAGCCGCGACCTCGATTTCCGCCGCATTCCGCCGGGCAGCGCCAGCAAGCCCGCAGTATCGCTGGTTGGACGGTGATCGGCCATGGCTGGCGGTATTCGCGAAAATAGCGGAGACGATCTCTCCGAAAACCACGAGATCAATGTCACGCCCTTTATTGACGTGATGCTGGTTCTGCTCATCATCTTCATGGTGGCCGCGCCGCTCGCCACCGTCGATGTGAATGTCGATCTGCCGGCATCCACTGCCAAACCGGCGGAGCGCCCGGAAGAGCCGCTTTATCTGACCGTCAAGGACGATCTGTCGCTCAATCTGGGAAATGATGCGGTTGCCCGCGAAGAATTGGCCGCCGCCATCGACCGGCAGACGGGCGGCAAGAAGGATACGCGCATCTTCCTGCGGGCCGACAAGGCCGTCGACTACGGCCACTTCATGGAAATCATGAACCTGCTGAGAGATGCCGGCTATCTGAAGATCGCCCTTGTAGGGCTGGAAAACGCGGCTGCCGCATCGCAGCCCGCTACCGTTGGCCAACCCGCAGCGCCGGGAACCGCGCCATGAGTGAAAACGGCTACCCGCAGGCCCGCCATTCCCGTCTCGGGGAAGTGACGCTGTGGTCCGCCGCGGCGCTGCTCATGCTGGGCGTTCACGCCGGTTTTGCCTATTATCTGATGCAGGAGCCCGAGGAGGTGGATGCCGGTGGGCCACCGCCTGCCGCAATCATGATCGAAATGGCGGCGATACCGGAAGCCGTCCACACCGAAGAAACGACGCAGGCGCAGGATGTCGAAGACGCCGAAGAGGTAAAGAGCGATAGCATCGAACCGGTGGAGGAAGCCGCTCCGGAAGAGCCGCCGCCAGAGCCGGTGCAGTTGCCCGAACCGCCCGTCGAGGAGATCGTCGAACCGCAGGAAATTTCCGAACCCGTCGAGCCGGTCGATCCCGTTCAGGAGCAGATGATGGCGGAACTCGACAATATCGAGGTTCCTCTGCCCGTCATGCGTCCTCCGCCGCCACCTGTTGAAAAGAAGGTGGAAAAGAAAGAGCCGGAAGAGAAAAAGAAGATCGAGCGCCAGCGTCCCAAACGGCAGCAGGCCTCGGACTTTCGCGAAACGGCAAAAGCTGAAGCGCAGCAGTCCGACCGGACGGCGGCATCGCGCAGCAACGCCGGCTTCTTCTCGTCATCGTCCGCCTCACCGGCGAAATGGGGGTCGAAGGTCCGCTCGCATATTCAACGGCGCAAGCCCCGGTCTCTGCGTAGTGATGCTATGACCGCGACGGTTCGCTTCCGGGTCAACGATGCTGGCGCCATCAGCGGTGTCAGCGTTGTGCAGTCTACGGGAGATTCCTCTATCGACCAGCAGATTGCGGCATGGATTCAGAGCGCATCACCTGTGCCTGCTCCACCTCCGGACGCAAACAAAACGATCACACTGCCGATCAGCATCCGCTAGGCCGTCCCGCTTGGGGCGCACCCGCAATTCCGCGCGTACGGCGCGGTTTGCGCGCGAATAACATTTCGCGAATGTTTTCGATGGTGTAGGTCTTGGAGACTTTACGAGCAGAGGCATTCCGGAATGAAATTCTCAATCGCAGAGGCGGAGGATCTCGTATCCTCTATCTTTGAGCGCAACGGCGTTCTGCCGCAAAACGCCCGTTCGGTGGCAAAGGCACTCGTCGCCTCCGAGGCGGCCGGTCAAGGTGGTCACGGTTTTCGCCGTATCCCCGTTTATGTCCGGCAGGCGCGGGTTGGAAAGGTCGATGGCGAGGCGCGTCCGGCAGCGACCCGCGTGAAGCCGGGCGTACTCTCGGTTGACGCCAACCACGGTTATGCCTATCCGGCGATCGATTGCGCTCTCGAGGAATTGCCTGAAATGGCCCGGCAGCAGGGCATTGCGCTTGCCGCAATCCACCGCTCCCATCATGCAGGCGTTATGGCGCTGACCGTCGAGCGGATCGCCGAAATGGGCCTTGTTGCACTCATGTTCGCCAACGCGCCGGCATCCATGGCGCCCTGGGGCGGCAACAAACCGCTTTATGGAACCAATCCAATCGCCTTCGCCACGCCCGTCAGCGGCGCCGATCCGCTGGTCATCGATCTCGCGCTCTCCAAGGTCGCTCGCGGGAAGATCATGGCCGCCCGCCAGAAGGGTGAAACGATACCCGGCGACTGGGCGCTCGACCGAAACGGCCGGCCGACGACCGATCCCGAAGAGGCAATAGAGGGAACCATGGTGCCCGCGGGCGAGGCCAAGGGCGCTGCGCTGGCATTGATGGTGGAGATCATGGCCGCCGCGATTACCGGCGGGAACTTCGCATTCCAGGCTTCTTCGCTTCTGGACGACAAGGGAGCGCCACCCTCTCTTGGCCACACGATCATCGCCATAGACCCGGTATCGTCAGGCGGCGCGACCTTTACCGAGCGGTTGGCGCTTATCGCCGGCGAGATAGAAAAGCAGGAAAATGTGCGTCTGCCCGGCCGCCGCAGTCAGGGGATTCGCAAACAGGCACTGGAAAGCGGCATCGTGATCGAAAGCGATATTCTGGCCGAAATTCAATCGCTCTGATGTGATGATAAAAACCCGGCGGGTCGAATATGACCCGCCGGGCAAACCGTACATGGCTGCTTTACATTCGCGTCGATAGGGCCGGGCATCATGTCCGGTCCGCTTTGGTCCGCCATCCCGCCACTGATATGGAAGGATTTTGACGCAGAAAGCTGCTCATTCGGTTTTCAGCTTACGGGAGGAGACGTTTCGCGTAAGCTTGAATATAAACGGCGACTATGCCTCTTGCTCGATCAGGCCGCGCAGCAATGCGATGCTGACGGCGTTCAGCAGATTGGCCGCACCCAGCCTGTGTCGCACGCGCTCAAGAGTATCCTTTACGTCCGCCTCGTCAGCACCCGTCATCAAGGCGACATGGGAGGGATGCTTGCCCCTCGCGACCAGACCCAGATAATGCCGCTCACGCTCCGAAAGGATAATTTCACGCGTTTGGCGATGTTCATGCGGTGTATTTGAAGACATTTTCTTTCAGCCTCAAAATAGATTGGCCTTTCCGGCGCACGATCAGGCAATGATTCATTCCCCGAAACCAGCTCGTTTACCGCTCTGTCTACACGCGAACAGAAACGCTAAATTCGCCAATAGGTTTCATCCGGAATTGGGAATTACGCAGTAAAAGCTGGCTTCCCAGCCAGCCGATCCCGGCGCGGACGCTCTATTTTTGAGCATTGAGAGGAACTGCGACACCGATATCGCCAGAGACAAAATCGATCTTGCGGAAAATGCAGCTTCAAGGCCCTGGAATGTTTTCGTCACGCCTTGGGGATATGCGGCGCTCTAATAGGTGATATGCCTCACCGATAGAATAACATCGCGCGCCAAGTTTTCCGTTTTACTGTTATGTTTCGGCACATATTGCGATGGTCGCCGAAATATTTCTTAAACTTAATGCGTCATTGCGAAATATTGATGCCGTCAACATGTATTATCCGGCGGAATGATGCGCGTGTTTCTTGCGAATATCCGTCGGGGTCGCCCCGAACCAGCGGGAGACGGAACGCGAAAACGCACCGGGCGTCGAATAACCGAGCCTGTAACTAATGTCGGAGACAGGAAGATCGCTTTCCACGAGAAGCTTGAAACCGGCATTTTTGCGAATGGCGTCCTTTATCTCGTTGAGATTGGTGCCGAGCTCTGCGAGCCGCCGTTGAAAACTGCGTTCCGACAGGTTGAAATAAGGAGCGATCTCACCGAGTGAAAGCTCGGTATCCGAGAGGCGCATCTGCATGTACCGCTTTACCTGATCAATGAAATGGGTCGCATCCGCCGATGTTTCCGGTCGCAACATGCGGCATTGCAGGTTCATCAACTCGAACAGCCGCTCATCCGCAGCCGGATTGACCACATCGAGAAGCGATATCGGAAGACGCATGGTATGGATCGGCTGGGAAAAACTGACGCGCCTGGTCATTCTTTCTTTAAATAGCTGAATATTATTCGGTTTCGGCCGCTCCAGACCGATCTCTATCTGGTTGATACGGTCTCCGAGAATATCACGCAGACGCTGCACCAGGATGGCAAGGGACAAATCCACATATTGATCGCGTTTGGCGATAACCGGCGCGAAAGACCATGACAGGGTTACCTGCGTGGCATCCGTTACCATGGTGAAATTGCTGTTGTTGGTGGCGTAATAGACATGGTCCTGAAGAAAACGAAGGAACGCCCGTACCGTCGGTGCGCTGATCAGCCCATATCCGAACGCGCCGGATGCACCCGCCGGAAAGGTGGAGGCGCATTGCAGACCGAAGGCGTCGTCGCCGGAAATCAGTGCGCAGGTTTCGAGCAGGCGGGAAAATCTATCGAGGCTGATGCGTTCCGTCAGGCTGCTGAATGTGGCTGGATCAATGTCCAAAGCCGCACATATCGGCACGATATCGATGCCCCGGGACCGGGCATAATTGCTGACGTCGGCAGCCAGACCGGCCACCACAGTTATCTCGTCACTGACCCTCTTTTCGGGCATCCCTCGCCTTGGCGTACCATGTTTGGAAATTGTCGCCTGATGGTAAGCTTTGAGAGAGCGTTTGTCGAGCAGCCCGGCTTCGGGATTTTAAGTGCGATTGGTGTCTGCGCTTTGCTCCAGCACCTGCATGATGGCTTGGCCGGCATCTTCGATAGCGCCGCTATTATCGACGGTCGTAACGTCGAAATCTCCATTGACGTTCAGCGAGCTGCGTTCCAGCCGCCGGAGAATATCGTCCCGGCTTTCCCGTCCGCGCTGTTCCAGCCGCCTCGCCAGCACATCCGGTCGAGCAACGATGTTCACAACCTTCAGACGGGAAAAGGCAGTGCCAAAATGTGCAAGCGCCGAGCGCGACCCATTGGCGATGACAACGTCTCCCGCTTCGATATGGCGATGGACGGCAGCAGGAATACCGTATTTCAGACCGTGCGCCTGCCAGGAAACCGCGAAGGCACCCGCCTCTTCCAGCTGGTTGAACTCGTGCATCGAAACGGCATCGTGATTTTCCCCGCCTGCATCGCAGCTGCGGGTAATGACGCGACGCGTGAAATGAAAACCCGGGCGGCCGGACAGCTGTGCCGCCGCATAATCCATCAGCGTGTCCTTGCCGGCCCCGCTCGGGCCGACAATTACGATCATCGTGCCGGGCGACAATGTGCGCCGGCTATCGTTTCCATCGGGGGTCATGCCACGCGCTTGCCCTGGCGCCAGACCGAACGGGCGACCGGCACGCCATCTTCGCGGTGGACCCGCACCAGATCGGCCCGCAAGCCCGTCGCGATACGGCCACGGTCAACGAGGCCAACCGTGCGTGCCGGCGTGGCGGTCACCATGCGCAGCGCTTCCGGCAGGCTGATGGCTTCCACCTGATCGGCGAGCAGGAACGGCGCGAAGAGCAGGCTGAACGGCACGTAGTCGGAGGAAAGAACATCCAGCACGCCGATCTCGGCCAGATCGCGAGCCGCAATATTGCCGGAATGGGACTTGCCGCGGACGATATTCGGCGCCCCCATCAGCACACTCATGCCGGCGCTGTGCGAGGCTTTTGCAGCCTCGACGCTGGTGGGAAATTCCGCCAGTTTCACGCCGTGGCCGATCGCCTCGCCGACATGCGCCTCGGTGGCGTCATCATGGCTTGCGACCGTAATGCCGCGCTTGGCGCAGCTGGCCGCCAGATAATCGCGGTGCTTGGCGGAATATTCTGCCGACGCAGCCTGCCGGCGACGCACGAATTCGGCAAAAGCCTCGTCGCTCAAGCCGCGCTTCTTCTGATAATAGAAGATATATTGATCCATCGACTGGAACTGGCGCTGCCCCGGGGAGTGATCCATCAGCGAAATCAGCCGCACGCGCGGATCGGTTTCGAAGTCTTCGAAATGCTCAAGCACATCAGCGGAAGCCACTTCGCAGCGCAGATGCAGCAGGTGGTCCGCGCGCAGGCGGTTCTGATCCGCCGCCGCCTCGATGGCGTCAGCCATTTCGCGCATTTCGCCCTTTTTGAAGCCGCCATCCTCATCCGATCCGAGCCGCAGGCAATCGAAAACGGTGGTGATGCCGGAAGAGGCGACCTGTGCGTCATGGGCCTGAATGGCGGCGATCTTATCCCAGATCACGCCGGGACGCGGCGAATAATGTTGTTCCAGATGGTCGGTATGCAGTTCCACCAGGCCGGGTATCAGAAAGTCGCCTTCGAGATCTTCTCCGGTTTTGGAGGCACCTTCGCTGATATCGACAATCTTGCCGTCACGGATCAGGACGGAGCCCAGAATAATATCGTCTTCCAGAACGATACGGGCATTGGAAAGGGCGTGCTCGGTCATGGGGTCGCATCTTTCTTTGGAGGCTGGCCAAGGGGGCGCCAGCTATAAACGGTAAATGGCGCGCCGCGCGTTTCTTCAATGAACAAGGCAAGGCCGGAAATGCTGAGAGGTCGATCGGTGAATTCGGAAAACCGCGCCGAAAGCACCTCGCGCATGGCGGGCTGCTCGCTCTCGCCGATGCGGCCGGTCAGCGTCATGTGAAAACGGAAATCATCCATGACATGCGGATAACCCCAAAGAGACAGATTTTGCCGCTGGCTCTCCGTCAGCATCTGTGGCCGCCGACGGGCAATATCTGTCTCGGACAGGGGCGCGCGAAACCGGTCGAAATAATCGACGATCTCGGCGGCAAAATCCTGCAGCGGTTGATAGGTGCGGTCCGGGACCAATGCGAAAAAGGGGCCAAGCGCACCGACGACGACGCGCGGAATTTCGAAGGCGGACTGGCTGGCTGCGAAATCTCCGAAGGCCGAGAGCAGATCCGCCTCGCTATATTTTTCGGCAAGTTCGAAAGGAGCTTTCAGGGTCGCGTGGAAACCGTAACGGCGGGGCTCTTCCGTCATGTCGGCATAGTCGTCGTTGTCGTCATGCAACGTGCCGGAAAATGCATTGCGGCCAAGCCAACGTGATGCTGTCTCAGTCAGCGGGTGATCTTTAGCCGGAGAGAAATAGATGGCATAGCGCACGGCAAGCACTCTTTAGTGTCATGGGAGACCAGGGATGAGAAGCTATTTGGCGTGACTCGCCAGCTTCCCGCAAGGTCAGGAGTGCGAGGTAATTGGTTTCCGTGACAGAATGATGATGCGGAGGGAAAAAAGCGTATTGGAAATGCGGCAGGCTTCGGAATGTGCTGAAGACACAGACGGAGATGATGACGACTGGCATAAATCGGGACTGCGCGGGTGTTCCGCGGAGAGGACGAACATCGTTACGACGTTCGCCATTCCATCCCTTCAGACTTAGTGTTGTGTTTTGCCGATCAGCCGCGAACGCAGAGAATTGGAGATGTGGTCGAAGAGGAAAACGACAAAGAGGATGAGCAGGACCATATAAGCGACCTTGTCCCAGTCGGCATTCGTACCCATCGCCTCTAGCAGTTTCAGGCCGATGCCGCCGGCGCCCACCGCGCCGATGATGGTGGCGGAGCGGGTGTTGCTTTCCCAGAAATAGAGTGATTGGGAAATGAAGACCGGTAACACCTGCGGCAACACACCGAAGCGGTTGACTGCAATCGGGGATGCGCCGACCGACTTGACGCCCTCGCGCTGCTTGTCGTCGACATTTTCCAGAGCCTCGGCATAGACCTTGCCGAGCGCTCCGGTATCGGTGAAGAAGATCGCGGCAATGCCGGGGATCGGTCCGGGACCGAAGCTGCGGGTGAAGAACAGTGCCCAGATCAGCATGTCGATGGAACGCAGGAAGTCGAACAGACGTTTCATGCCCCAGTTTGCTGCCCTGTTGGCGGTGATGTTGCGGGCGGCGATGAAGGCGAGCGGCAGGGCGACGAGCGTCCCGAACAGCGTGCCCACAAAGGCCATGACCAGCGTCTGCATCAGCTTGGACAGAATATCGGCATGCTGCCAGACGCTGTTGTCGAGGAAATCATCGACCATATGTCCGATATTGGAGCGTGCGGGATCGAGCCGCTCTCCCCAGAGCGCAAGGGCGGCAAGCTCGCCATAACCCTTGCCCCAGAATTCCGATTTGGTGTCGAACAGGAAATTCGCCCATCCGAGGAACCGGCGCTGGACATAGACCTGACTGGTACGGATTTCTGCCTGACCGGCAAAGCCATAATGGACGAGGACCTTCTTGCCGTCCTGCTGGATTTCGTCGGGTATCCCCTGTGGTGCGACAGCCCCGTCGTCGTTGATGATAATTGGATAGTTCCTGCCGTCGATATAGACATCCACTTGAGTCGGGGTCACGTCGAGGCGGTTTTCCATACCCCTATAAACGACGCTGTAACCGCCACCCGGCAGGGGCTGCAGCCAGTCGATCTTTGCATCAACCGGATATTGTCCGCGGCTCGACCATTGCGGTTCAACCTTGCCGTCTTCGAAACGCAGGCGCGGTTGGGCGCGCCAGGAGTACCAGTCCTGAATATAGCTCGAAGCGCGATCCCACCGCCCCTGCATGAAGGCCGGTCCGACATTGAAGAAGAAAAAGCAGCCAATGAGATAGGCGGTGACGGCAAGAAGGCCGACGAGCAGGCCATACCGTTGCATGAAACTGCGGTTGAATACGCCGGGATATGCAGCCGTCAGTCTTTCGCGGTCGGCGGTGTTGAGAATGAAGCTGGACGACATCAGGCCGCTCCCCGTCCGAATTCGAAGGATTGTTGGCCGATCAGCCTGCGGCGCAGCCAGCTGGAAAACTGGTCGACGGCGATGATGGTGATCAGCAAAAGGATGATGATGGCATAGGTCTTTGACGCGTGATCGTTACCGATCGAAAGCCGGAAGACTTCGCCGATGCCACCGCCGCCGACAGCGCCGATGATGGTGGAAGCGCGCACGTTGATTTCGGCGCGCAGCAGCGCATAGGAGACGAAATTGGGCAGAACCTGCGGCACGATGGCGAAACGCACCCGTTCCAGCCAGTTGGCACCGGCGGCACGCAAGCCTTCATCCGGCTTCATATCGGCATTTTCCACCACTTCGAAGAAGAGCTTACCCAGCGCACCGATCGTATGGACCGAAATCGCAATAATGGCGGCGATCGGTCCGATCGAGAGGATGGCGGTCAGCAGCCCGGCGACGACGATTTCGGGAAAGGCGCGCAGCACTTCCATAATCCGGCGAACCACCCAGCGCACGAGCCCGGCGCCGACGAGATTGGTGGAGGCGAAGAAGCAGAGCACGAAGGCGAAACTCGTGCCGATGATTGTCGAGACCAGCGCAATATTGAGCGTGATGATCAGCTGGTAGATGAAGTGCGGGATGTAGAAACCGTCGGTGATGTAAACGCGATCCGCGACGTAGTTATATTTCAGCGAACCATCCGCATAGGGCGACGGCAGGTCGAACATCGCCCGGAAGATTTCCAGCGGACTGTCAGGCACGAAGGTCTTCATGAAATCGAAGAAATAGGGCAGGCGCTCGAAGAATTTGCCCGCATTGGCCGCATTGGCGAAATTCAGGGAGGCGGCGAGGATGACGAGAAAGATCACGAGCGAAATGACGGTATAGATTCGTCGTGTCGCAAGCTGCTGTTGATAATGGCGCATGACCGTCCTGGACGATGCGCTTAACCCCTCGGGCGAGAGGGTACCATTGTGCAGTGTGGTCGCCATGCCGCTTTTCCTTTATTGGCAAAAGCGGCGGCGCCGTGGGGCACCGCCGCTTCCGGATATGATCGCAGGATCAGCCGCCGATAACGGACTTACGGGCGTCGATGATCGTCTGGTAGAAGGACGGATCGACCTTGATGTAGGCGGTGTTCTTGCCCTGGGTGAAGCCCTGGAAGCATGCGAGATCCTTCTTCGGCAGTTCCATGAAGAAGTCTTCGACCTTCTGCTTCATCGTGTCGCCGATCTTGTTGGAAACGAGAAGCGGGCCGTTCGGGATCAGCGGCGACTTCCAGACCTGAACGATATCGTCCATGTCGAGGTTGCCCTTCTTGACCATCTGGTGAAGGTTGCCACCGGAGTAACCTTCTTCCCACTTGCCAACACCCGAACCGAAGGTGGTGCCGACATCGAACTTCTTGTCGAGAACGGCGAGAACGAGGTTCTCATGGCCGCCGCCGAAACCGGTTTCGGAGAAGTATTCCTTGACTGGAACGCCGGTCTCCTTCGGGATCGCAACGTTCGGGATCAGGAAGCCGGAGGTGGAGTCGGGATCGGCGAAGCCGATCTTTTTGCCCTTGGCATCAGCCAGCGTCTTGATGCCGCTGTCCTTGCGGGCAACCATGATCGTGTAGTAACCGCTGGAGCCATCAGAGCCGGTATAGGTCAGGATCGGATCAACGGCCTTGGGGTCGGCGATGGCGATCTTGGCATAGGAGGATGCGCCCATGGAAGCGATGTCGATGGTGCCGCCGAGCAGACCCTGGATGACGCCGTTATAGTCCGGCGACGGGAAAACCTGAACTTCGGAAACGCCGGTTGCAGCCTTGAGGCCATCGGCAACGCACTTGGTGTTGCGGATCTGGTCGGCTTCGTTTTCGGAACCGTCGAGACCGATGCGCAGAACCTTGACGTCCTGAGCCATGGCGGAACCGGCCAGAACGCCAAGGGCGACTGCCGAAAGAAGGACTTTCTTCAACATGGACTTTCTCCTGTTTCCCGGCGAGCCGGAGTTTGTTGTCAAATATTGGCCCTTGACGCGGGCGCAAACGATGCTGAGCGGTTCCTCAGAGCCCGGCGAGAGCGAGCGGTTCGGGACCGGCAGATTGCTGCACCGGACGCGCGGCAAGTTGCGCGCCGGGAATATTGATGCTGGTCGAGGTCATGGTCTCGTCGATACCGGAGCCTTGCGAATCGGTTCCGTAGATTTCGGTGACGGCGGCAGCAGTGAGCTCGGCGGGCGTTCCATCGAAGACGACGCGGCCCTGCGACATGCCGATGATGCGTTCGCAATAATTGCGCGCCGTATCCAGCGTGTGAAGGTTGGTGATGACGGTGATGCCTTCGCGCTCGTTGATGTCGCGCAGCGCGTCCATCACGATCTTGGCATTGAGGGGGTCGAGGGAGGCGATCGGTTCATCGGCCAGGACCATCTTTGGAGACTGCATCAACGCACGCGCAATGGCGACGCGCTGCTGCTGGCCGCCGGAAAGCGTGCCTGCCGCCTGCATGGCCACATGTTCGATGCCGAGCCGCTCGAGCGCGGCGATAGCCATCAGCCGCTCCTCATGGGTGAAGATGTTAAAAAGGCTGAGCGCCGTTGAACGGTGGTTGAGGCGGCCGAGCATGACGTTGGTGAGCACATCGAGGCGGGGCACCAGATTGAACTGCTGGAAGATCATGGCGCAGTCGCGCTGCCAGTTGCGGAGCGCCGCACCCTTCAGTGCAGACACTTCGGTATCGTTGAAATGAATGGAGCCCGAAGACGGATCGACGAGGCGATTGATCATGCGCAGCAGCGTCGATTTTCCCGCACCTGAGCGCCCGATCACGCCGACCATCTGACCCTGCGGTATCTCGACATTTACGGAATCGACCGCAGTGTGGTTGCCGAAACGGCGCGTGACTTGCTTCAGGTGAAAGCTCATTTCCCCGTCCAATCTTCTTTTGACGGGGTTCGACGTAACAGCGGTGCGTGAAGCGTGAGTGTCAGTTTGATGAAGAAAATATTACATAATTCGCAGATACGACACCCGTGGGTTCGCCGACAAACCTTTCTTCTGGCTTGTCATGCGGTGGAAATCCCGCGTGGCATATCGGGAGCCGACAAACAGAAATCCCGGGACATGACCCCGGGACTGCAATTGCTTCGGTATAGGCGGGAGTTTACCCGCCATATTTCGCCACGAAATCCTCGGCGGCGAGTGTGCGGAAATCATCCAGCGCGCTGCGCAGCCTCGCATGGTCCCAATCCCACCAATTCAGTTCATCCATGCGCTTGCCAAGCTCCGCGGTAAAACGCTCGCGGATCAGCCGGGCGGGCACGCCGCCGGCGATGGTGTACGGCGCAACATCTTTGGAAACGACCGCCCCGGCCCCGACGACTGCACCGTTCCCCACCGTGACGCCGGGCAGGATGGTCGCACCGTGGCCGATCCAGACATCGTGGCCGATCACCACCCGTTTGGCACGCCGGGCGGCGAAGAAATCCGTTTCATCTTCGGCGTCGTCCCAGTAGCTGCGGGCGCGATAGGTGAAATGGTGCAATGTCGCCCGCTGCATCGGATGATTGGTGGCGTTGATGCGGACGGAAGCGGCGATGTTGACGAATTTGCCGATGGTGGCGCACCAGATCGCGCCATCCTGCATGACATAGGAGTAATCGCCCATCTCGACCTCCTCAAGGCGGCAGCGCTCCGAAATTTCGGTATAGCGGCCGATCGAGGAATTGGTGACGCGGGCACTTTCGTGGATGACGGGTTCGAGACCCACTCTGGAATTCATGCCGCTGCCTTTCGCGGAGAGAACTGCGAGACGTCGAGAATGCGGTCGGCCACGGCTTCGCGCACTTCTTCGTCATGGAAAATGCCAAGCAAGGCGGTCCCCTTGCGCTTCTTTTCGGCGATCATCTCAACGACGACCCGCCGATTGGCGGCATCCAGTGAGGCGGTGGGTTCGTCGAGAAGCAGGATGGCGTGATCGGTGATGAAACCGCGTGCGATATTCACACGCTGCTGCTCACCGCCGGAAAAGGTTGCCGGCGGCAGCGACCATAATTCCTTCGGCAGGTTGAGCTTCGAAAGCAGCGCCGCTGCCTGCTCTCGCGCCTCCTCGACCGCAACCTTGCGGGCAAAAAGCGGCTCGGCGACGACGTCTATCGCTGGAACGCGCGGCACGGTGCGCAGGAACTGGCTGACATAACCAATCGTGCGGTGGCGGATATCGAGGATCGTGCGCGGCGAGGCATTGCCGATATCGACGACCTGGCCCTCATGACGAACGAGAATCTGCCCGCTGTCGATGGCGTAGTTGCCATAGAGCATTTTCAGGATCGAGCTTTTGCCGATGCCCGAAGGGCCGCCGAGCACGACGCATTCGCCGCTAGAGACGGAGAAATTGACATCGCGAACGACTGGCAGCTCGATACCGTCGCGAAGATGCATGGTGAAGCTTTTGAAGACTTCCGAAACGATGAGAGGCGTCGTCATGGTGGGTTCTTTCTTTCTGCGCGTGATTTTGTCCGAAAACCGGGGACCATTTTTCGGAATCGCGCGGCTAGACCTGCAAGATGGAGGAAACGAGCAATTGCGTGTAAGGCTCGCGCGGATCGTCCAGCACCCGGTCGGTGAGGCCATGTTCGATGACGTCGCCGCCCTTCATCACCATCATGCGGTGAGAGAGAAGTCGCGCCACCGCCAGATCATGGGTGACCACGACGACCGCAAGGCCGAGATCGTTGACGAGACCGCGAACCAGATCGAGCAGGCGTGCCTGTACCGAGACATCGAGACCACCGGTCGGCTCGTCCATGAAAACGAGACGCGGCGAGGTGACGAGGTTACGGGCAATCTGCAGGCGCTGGCGCATGCCGCCGGAAAAGGCGCGCGGCTGATCATCGATACGGTCGGTGCCGATTTCCACCCGCTCCAGCCATTCACTGGCCGATTGGCGGATGTTGCCATAATGACGGTTGCCGACCGCCATCAGCCGCTCGCCGACATTGGCACCGGCAGATACCGCCATGCGCAGTCCATCCGCCGGGTTCTGGTGAACGAACCCCCAGTCGGTGCGCATCAGAAAACGCCGTTCGGCCTCGCCCATATGGTAGAGATCGCGCATCGAGCCGTCGCGCATGCGATATTCCACGCTGCCGGCGGTGGGCATCAGCCGGGTGGAAATGCAGTTGAGCAACGTGGTCTTGCCGGAACCGGATTCACCGACGATCGCCAGCACTTCGCCCGGATAAAGCTCGAAGGAGACGTTGCGGCAGCCGGCGCGGTCACCATAATATTTGGAAACGTCCCGGACTTTCAGAAGCGGTGCGTCGCTCATTCTGCGGCCTCCTTCACATCCGCCAGCAGGTGGCCCTTGTGGCCATGGGCGCGGCGGTCCTCGCAATGGTCGGTATCGGAGCAGACGAACATACGCCCGCCCTTGTCATCCAGCACCACCTCGTCGAGATAGACATTCTCCGCGCCGCACAGCGCGCAGGGCTTGTCGAAACGCTGGATTTCGAAGGGGTGATCTTCGAAATCGAGGCTGACGACATCGGTATAGGGCGGCACGGCATAGATGCGCTTTTCACGCCCGGCGCCAAACAGCTGCAATGCATCCGACATGTTCATTTTCGGATTGTCGAATTTTGGCGTGGGCGAGGGGTCCATCACGTAACGCCCGGCCACCTTCACCGGATAGGCATAGGTGGTGGAGATGCGGCCGTTGCGGGCAATATCCTCGTAAAGCTTGACGTGCATCAGGCCGTATTCTTCGAGCGCGTGCATGACACGGGTTTCTGTCTCGCGCGGTTCGAGAAAGCGCAGGGGCTCAGGGATCGGAACCTGATAAACGAGCACCTGGCCCGAATGCAGCTCCTCTTCCGGAATGCGGTGCCGCGTCTGGATGATCGTTGCATCCTTCGTGCGGGTGGTGACCGCCACATTCGCGACCTTCTGGAAGAAGGCACGGATGGAAACGGCGTTGGTCGTGTCGTCCGCGCCCTGGTCGATCACCTTCAGCACATCATCAGGACCGAGGATGGAGGCGGTCACCTGCACACCGCCGGTGCCCCAGCCATAGGGCATGGGCATTTCGCGGGAAGCGAAGGGAACCTGATAACCGGGAATGGCGATGGCCTTCAGGATCGCCCGGCGGATCATTCGCTTGGTCTGTTCGTCCAGATAAGCGAAGTTGTAGGCAGCCAGCCCGTCGTCAAATGAAACTTCTTCAAGCATTGCGCGTTAGCCTTGTGAAAAAAGGAGTACAAGCTCATGGAGATTGGAATTCTTGCAGCCGTGTTCTTTGCTGTCTTTGCAGCATCGACCGTCTTTTGCGCCTACTGGTTTGGCGAGCAGCACAGCCGCTGAGCTATTCGGCCGCATCGCTCATCCATTCCGCGCCATTGGCGTTGATCGCCTCGAAATCGGCGCGCATCTTTCGCACCAGACCGAGTTCGGCCTGAAAATCCACGTAGTGCGGCAATTTCAGATGCTCGACGAAACCCGTCGCCTGCACATTGTCGGCGTGTGAAATGACGAACTCCTCGTCCTGTGCCGGCGCGACGACATCTTCGCCGAATTCGCCGGCGCGCAGCGCGCGATCAACCAGCGACATTGCCATCGCCTTGCGTTCGCTCTGACCGAAGACCAGACCGTAGCCGCGGGTGAATTGCGGCGGTGCCTTCGCCGATCCCTTGAACTGATTGACCATCTGGCATTCGGTGACCTGGATATCGCCAAGCGAGACGGAGAAGCCGAGTTCCGGCACATCAAGCTCGACCTCTACTTCGCCAATACGGATTTCGCCGACGAAGGGGTGTGTGCGGCCGTACCCGCGCTGGGTCGAATAGGCGAGCGCCAGAAGGAAACCCTCATCGCCACGCGCCAGCGATTGCAGACGCAGGTCACGCGGCATCGGAAACTCCATCGGTTCCCGTGTCAGGTCACCGGCAATATGATCGTCCGGCATGTCGCCATCGCTTTCGATAAGCCCTTCCTGGGCGAGGATATCGGAAACGCGCATGACATATTCCGGCTCGCCTTCACGCTGGGTAGCGGTTTCGACGGCCCCGTCTTCGAGGAGGGAGGGATCAAGCAGCCGGTGGGTGTAATCGAAGGTCGGCCCCAGCAATTGCCCGCCGGGCAGATCCTTGTAGGTGGCGGAAACGCGTCGCTGCACCGCCATGTCAGCGGTATCCACCGGCACCGAATAGCCGAAGCGCGGCAGCGTGGTGCGATAGGCGCGCAGCAGGAAGATGGCTTCGATCATGTCGCCGCGCGCCTGCTTGACGGCAAGGGCCGCAAGCGACTGGTCGTAGAGCGAGGCTTCCGCCATCACCCGATCTACGGCGAGAGATAGCTGCGAAACGATCTGCCCCACGCTCATGGCGGGCAGGTCGCGGTCTCCGCGCCGCTGGTCGGCCAGCAGCCGGTGTGCGTTGGCGATGGCGGTCTCCCCGCCTTTGACAGCAACATACATCTTATGCCTCCACGGGTTTGATGCGCGTCGTACGCGGCAGGCAGACGAATTTATCGCCAGCCGTCAGGATGACATCGACGCCACGCGGGAAGGTGGCGTTGTTCTCTGCCCAAAGCCTCGGGAATATATCCGGCAGGCCGGATGGGCTGATGATGTTGACGTGGCGGATGCCAGGCCCGGAGAGCAGCAATTCCCGCCCACCGTCCAGATCGGACAATTCGATGATGAGCGTCGTGGAGCGGTCGGGATATTCCTGACTGCCCTGGGCGAAAAGGCCGAAGGACGCGATGGCGCTGCCCGCTTCGATGACGGCGAAATGCGCAGCCGCTTTTTCTTCCGTCGCAGGCGCGCCGGTGTGAAATCCCATCCAGCCCGGCACCGCAGTCTTGCGCAAGGCGCCACTCAGCCAGACCGGCGTATCGTGGTCGCAAAGCGCCAGCAGAACCGCACCGGTGGCAGCGGCAAGCGGCAGTGGCGGGGCGACAGCCGTTTCGATTGTCTGCGGTGTGCCGGGACGGGCCATGCCGTCCATCAGCTTCTTGAAAATACGCTGGGAATCGAAGACGGCGTTGGAAAAGCCGCCCGTCAATGCTTCGGCTTTTACACCCATCAATCCTCTCCTCGAACCATGGTGAAGAAATCGACCCGCGTAGCGGCGGTTTCCTTTGTTTTCCGTTCCTTCTCTGCACTCAGTCTCTTTTCGACCGGTGAAAGAAGCTCGGTCTCGATGAAGTCTCGGGTGGGGCTCTCCTGCCAGAGCGCGTCGAAAACGGCCGCATACCAGGCCTTCTTGCGGCCGGTGCCGAGAACATGCGCATGACCGACGGTTCCCGAGGCAAGCTTGACGGTCGCACGGGTGACGGTGGTTTCGCCGAGATTAAAAGGCGCGCCGCCGCCGCCGATACGGCCCTTGACCATGACGAGGCCGGTTTCCGGCCCCCGTACGTTTTCCGTCTGCGGGCTGGCATCCTGCCGGCTCCAGACCGTTTCAAGTTCCTGAACGGTGGCGCGGGCAAGAAGCGCAGCCACTCGCTTCCTTTCTGCATGTATATTCGCAGCTTCGTTATTCATCGCTTGACCTCTAATGTCTATTGATATAGACAACTATACAATATAAGTTACAATTAACGTCGATGAATGACAAGCGTGTGACATGAGCCCTGCGGCAGCGATGAAAAGAAAGAACGGCGTAGCGCTCTGGCGGCAGATCGCCGACCGGATCAGGGGCGAGATTGCGGCTGGCGATCACGACGAAACCGGCATGTTGCCGCCCGAGATGACGCTGGCCGAAAAATTCGGCGTCAACCGTCATACTGTCCGAAGCGCCATTGCCGCACTGGCCAGCGAAGGCATTCTCGAGCCGATGCAGGGGCGCGGTACGATGATCGCCCGCAAGGAGCGCCTGAGTTTTCCGATTTCGCTGCGCACGCGCTTCACGGCAGGCATCGGCGATCAGGTGAAGGAAATGGAGGCGCTACTTCTTTCCCACACGACCGAACCGGCCAGTGCCGATCTGGCAGCGCGGCTGCAACTGACTGCCGGTACGCCGCTCATACGTCTGGAAACCCTGCGCAAGGCGGACACCCGCCCTGTATCCCGTTCGACCACATGGTTCCCGGGGGATCGTTTTGCCGGAATAGGCGAAGCATACCAGCAAAGCGGATCGATCACCGCCGCTTTCAAGGTACTTGGCGTGGCGGACTATGTGCGCATTTTCACCGTCATTTCTGCTATCCACGCGGATACGCAGGATCTGGTCGATCTCGAACTGTCGCCCGGGGCCATCCTGCTTGTCACTCAGGCATTGAATGCCGATATGGATGGCGTACCTGTGCAATATGCCGTCAGCCGATTTTCTGCGGATACGGTCGAATTCACGGTGGAAAATTAGAATACGGGTTTATTCCGCCTGCGAAAGGCCGAGCACATCCAGCATGGAATAGAAACCGGGCTTCTTGTCGAAGGCCCAGACCGCTGCCGTGATCGCGCCGCGTGCGAAGATGGAGCGGTCGCCGGCATAATGGGAAAGCTCGACGCGCTCGCCTTCGCCAGCAAAAATCACCGAATGTTCACCGATCACCGAGCCGCCACGCAACGTGGCAAAACCGATGGTGCCGGTCTCACGCGCGCCCGTGTGTCCGTCGCGCACGCGCACGGAAGAGGCGGTAAGATCGACCTTGCGGCCGGCCGCCGCCGCTTCGCCAAGCAGAAGTGCGGTGCCCGAAGGCGCATCCACCTTGTGCTTGTGGTGCATTTCCAGAATCTCGATATCCCAGTTCTGCGCATCCAGCGCCTGCGCCGCCTGCTGGGTGAGAACGCTGAGCAGGTTGACGCCGAGGCTCATATTCCCCGACTTGACGATGCGCGCATGGCGCGATGCCGCCTTGAATTTTTC
The DNA here is from genome assembly GCF_027956555.1 of Agrobacterium sp. ST15.16.055. NCBI lineage: Bacteria > Pseudomonadati > Pseudomonadota > Alphaproteobacteria > Hyphomicrobiales > Rhizobiaceae > Agrobacterium > Agrobacterium sp. ST15.16.055. The sequence goes on along the minus strand of NZ_JAQKGN010000014.1, from coordinate 48,240 downwards.
CTCGTCTTCCGCCGAGCAGCCCGTGGTGCCGACGATGTGCACGATGCGGGCCTGCGCGGCGAGGCCGGCAAAGGTGACGCTGGTTGCCGGTGAGGTAAAATCGATCACGCCTTCGGCATGCAGGAATGCCTGTAAGGGATCGCTGGTGATTTCGACGCCGATGGGGCCGAGACCGGAGATCTCACCGGCATCGCGGCCAACAAAAGCTGAGCCTTCACGCGCCACTGCGGCATGGAGCTGGACGCCGGGGGTCTGGTGAATGAGGCGGATCAGTGCCTGTCCCATGCGGCCCGCCGCGCCGACCACCACCAGTTTCATGCCGCTGCTGCCCATGCTTTCACTCACTTTTCATGTCTGCGGATTGGAACCCGCCGGTATCGGACGATCGATGTTTGCAACGGCGACGTTAAAGGCCGCTCGTCCGCTTCGCAAGACATCACAAAGGGCTGGTCGTTGGAAACGATCAAGCCCTCCAGCGCCGCCCGTCCAGCGCCAGACCGAAATCGGACGGCGTTCTCGAATAGGTGGCAAGCCCGGAAAGCGCCGCCTGCGGATGGGTGACCACGAAGGTCGGAATGTTCCGCATCAGCGCGCTGTGCGGCGCCTTGTCTTCAAAAGCGGCCCGGAATTCCGGGCTCTTGAGCGCCGGAATGATCTTCTGCGAAATGCCGCCGGCCAGATAAACACCGCCCTTTGCCATGAAGATAAGCGCAAGGTCGCCCGCCACGCGGCCGAGATAGGTGCTGAACAGCGACAGCGTTTCTTTTGCCTGCGCGTTCTGGCCCGAAAGCCCCTGCGAGGTGATGTCGGCCGGATCGGAAAAGACAGGCTCGATGCTATCGGCTTTGCAGATGGCCCGATAAAGATTGACCAACCCGCGTCCGCACAGGATCTGTTCGCCGGCGACGCGGCCCTCGATGGTTTCGATATGGGGGAAAACCGCATAGTCGCGCGCGCTTCTCGGGCCGATATCGATATGCCCGCCTTCGCCAGGCACCGGGAACCACATGTGGCGGGCATAGACCAGCCCGGCAACGCCGAGCCCCGTTCCCGGTCCAAGAACGACCCTCGACGCCAAAACGTCTTCCTTGCCGGAGCCGATGGCGTCGCGGTTATCGTCGTCAAGGGCCGCGATCGCCAGAGCCTGCGCCTCGAAATCATTGATGACGATGACATCCTTCAGGCCGAGATTGGCGAGCATGTCCTTCGGCTTGACGACCCAGTGGCAATTGGTGAGGGGAATCTCGTCACCTTCGATGGGGCCGGCAATCGCGAGAATCGTCGAGACCGGCTGAAGCGAGGTCTTGTCCAGAACCGCCTGCTGGATGGCGTCGTCGATAGCAGGATATTCCGCCGTCTTCACCGTGGTGAGGTGCACCGGTTCGGCAAAGGAATCGATCAGGATGGAAAAGCGGGCATTGGTGCCGCCGATGTCGCCAAGAAGGATTGGAAAGGACAGATATTCGGTATCGGACGTCTTCGGCATTGCCTGTTCCATGTTGGGAGGTTCAGTTGGCGACGTGGAAGTCGATGAGATTTTCTGCGGTAGCGCGGTTGAGCGCCATGGGAATATCGTAAACCGTAGCAAGCCGCGTCAGCGCCTTCACGTCAACATCATGCGGCATGGCCGTCAGCGGGTCGGTGAAGAAGATCAGCATATCCACCTCGCCTGTGGCGATCATCGCGCCGATCTGCTGGTCGCCGCCAAGCGGACCGCTCTTGAGGCGGATGACTTCAAGACCCGGACACGCTTCCTGTACCCTTCCGCCGGTGGTGCCGGTGGCGACGATCCTGAAACCGGCAAGCGCTTTCTGGTGATGACGGGCGAAATCCGCCATATCGTCTTTTTTCTCGTCGTGAGCGATGAGCGCGATACAGCGTTGTTCTTCCATGGTCCCAGCCCGTTCAATCAAGAATTAAATCGATTTGAAGCCTTCTATAACAGCTTGCCGCCATTTGAAAAGGGAAGCTGTTGAATGCCTCATTTCTGTTTCAGTTCAATGTCGGGCGCTGGGTAGGAAGCGGAATATCCGAAGGCGGCTGTAGGGCGGGGGCTGCCTGAATGACCTGTTCCACGCTTTGCTGGCGCGTTGCTGGAGCAGGCGAATAGGCCTGAGCCGCAATGCCTTCGGGGTTGGCGGAAGGAGCGGCAGCCACGGCGGCGCAGGCCGAGGGCAGATCGGAAACCATGACCGGGCGCGGTTTCACCGGCTTGGCGTTGGGGTCCTTTTTCGGCGGCGCCCATGGTTCCTTGCTGAACCACCAGGCAAGCGACTTGTCGCAGCCGTCGCCTTTGCCCACGGCCGCCTGCGGCTTGCAGTTTGGCGCGCCGGGCGGGCATTCGAGACGGATGTGGAAATGCTCGTCATGGCCGTAGATCGGCCTGATCTTGCCCATGAAGGTGCGGTCGCCGGTCCATGTCTGGCAGAGTTTCTGCTTGATGGCCGGGTTGACGAAGACACGCTCCACCTGCGGATAGCTTGCCGCCATCATCACCAGCCGGGCATTGAGGGGTGACCACTTGCGGTCATCGACCGTCAGGAACTTGCTCTTGTCCAGCATGGAGATGAAAGGCACCGTTTCGCGCTGCTCCACGCTCAGCCGCGGGGTCGGCATCGGCCGCCACCAGATGTCGACATCGAGGCCGATCTGGTGCGACGCATGACCGGTCAGCATCGGCCCGCCGCGCGGCTGGGAAATATCGCCCAGCAGCAGGCCCGGCCAGCCGATCTTCTGGGCGTCCTGCGAAAATTGCTCGAGGAACGAAATCATCTGCGGCTGGCCCCAGCGCCGGTTGCGGGAAAGGCGCATGGCCTGCCAGCCGGGACCGTCCGTCGGCATGGCGATGGCGCCGGACTGACAGCCCTTGGCATAGGAGCCGATCGGCTGCGAGCCCGTGGCGGAAGGCAGAGCCATATGCCCGAACACCTCTTTCGCCGGCCTGTCCTCGGCCGCTGCAGTTTCCATCTGCAACTGCAACGCGGAGACGACCGAAATCGCCAGCAAGGCCGCCTTGAAAACTCTCGATGATCCCGCCGTCATAAAGTCTTGCCCGTCCGATCAGATGATTCTCTTCCCCTCAAGATAAACTGGAACGGGATTTTGTTGAAACCATGTTTCGCCCTGCATCTTGCAAAGCGGAAGGATAAAGGCGCCGATAAAGAGCTTGTGAGCCAGTACATCTGTTTTTTGCCAATCTTTGTTTTATGCTCTCTTCAACAAACGCGAAAACAGGGACATTCCCCCAATGATATTGGCACCACTGAAATCCCGTCTCCTCATTGCTCTTGCGGCATCCGCCCTGCTGATACCGGCGGCGGCCTCCGCACAATCGACCGATGTATGGCGGAAGGGGATTTCGACGGTCGGGGAACTGAAACATCCCGATGGCTTCGATCATTTCGACTATGTGAATACCAAGGCGCCGAAAGGCGGCACCCTTCGCCTGTCGACGGCGGGCACCTTCGATACCCTCAATCCGCTGCTCGCCAAGGGCGAGGCGGCGACCGGCCTTTCGCTGGTTTTCGATACATTGATGAAGTCGACCGAAGAGGAGCTGTCGGCCTCCTACGGTCTTCTTGCCGAGGGAGTAAGCTATCCAGACGATATTTCGAAAGCCACCTTCCGGCTGCGTGCAGAGGCCAAATGGGCCGATGGCAAGCCGGTGACGCCGGAGGATGTCGTCTTCAGCTTCGAAAAAGCCAAGGATTTGAGCCCGCAGCTAGCGACCTATTACACCCATGTCACCAAGGCGGAGGTGAGCGGCGAAAGGGACATTACCTTCACTTTCGACGAGAAGAACAATCGCGAATTGCCGCAGATCGTCGGGCAATTGCTTATCGTTCCCAAGCACTGGTGGGAAGCCGTCGGCGCGGATGGCAAGCCGCGCGACATATCGCGCGGCACGCTGGAACCGGTGATGGGTTCCGGCCCCTACAAGATTGCCTCAGTCTCTCCCGGTTCGACAATCGCTTATGAACGCCGCGACGACTACTGGGGCAAGGACGTCAATGTGAATGTGGGGATGAACAATTTCAAAACCATCGCCTACACCTTCTTTGCCGATCAGGATGTGGAATTCCAGGCCTTCAAGTCCGGCACCGTCGATTTCCGTCAGGAAGCTTCCTCCAGCCGATGGGTTACGGGTTATGATTTTCCGGCCGTCAAGGAAGGCCGCGTCAAGAAGGAAGAGCTGCCGAACATCTATCGCTCCGTCGGTATCATGCAGGCCTTCGTGCCGAACATGCGCAGGGAGAAGTTCCAGAACCCGAAACTGCGCAAGGCGCTCAATTATGCTTTCGATTTCGAGGAGTTGAACCGGACGCTGGCTTACGGCCAGTTCCAGCGCATCAACAGCTTCTTCATGGGCAGTGAACTGGCCTCTTCCGGCCTGCCGACCGGTCGCGAGCTGGAAATTCTTCAGGAACTGAAGGATCAGGTTCCGCCGGAGGTTTTCACAACCGAATATCGCAATCCGGTCGCGGGTGATCCGGCCAAGCAGCGCGACAATCTGCGCGAGGCGGTCAAGCTGATGAAGGAAGCCGGCTACGAGCTGCGCGGCAACCGCATGGTCAATGCGAAAACCGGACAGCCGCTCGATATGGAGTTTCTGATCGATTCCTCCGGCATGGAAAGAACCATTCTTCCCTATGTCCAGAATCTGAAGAAAATCGGTATCAATGCGACGATCCGCACGGTCGACGCCTCGCAATATACCAACCGCACCCGCAGCTTTGATTTCGACGTAACTGTCAAGCTCTGGGCGACATCCGCCAATCCCGGAAACGAGCAGGCGGATTTCTGGGGTTCGGCGGCAGCCGACCGGCAGGGTTCGAACAACCTCGCCGGCATCAAGAACCCGGCAGTCGATTCTTTGGTAAGGAAGGTCATATTCGCGCCCAACCGGGATGAACAGGTGGCCGCCGCACGCGCACTTGACCGCGTGTTGCTGGCGAACAGCTATGTCATCCCGCAATTTTACCGCGGCGAGATGTTCATCGCTTATTGGAACACGCTCGTCCGTCCGGAAAACCTACCCCAATATGGCGTCGGTTTTCCCGAGGCATGGTGGTCCAGCCAGGCCGGAAACTGACGCCGGCCTTGCTTTCATGGCGAAGGCTTGATTCACATAGGGCGAGACGAATCGCTCAAAGCGCAGGCAGCGCTTTCAGGAAGGGACAGGTTTTGAAAGAAACGAAAACCGCTGACGTATCGGCCGGGAGCAGAGGCTGATGGGCGCCTATATCCTCAGACGTCTGGCGCTGATGATCCCGACCATCATCGGCATCATGGGCATTTCGTTTCTCGTCATCCAGTTCGCGCCGGGCGGGCCGGTGGAGCAGGTCGTCGCGCAATTGACGGGGCAGGGTGACAGCGCCTCCGACCGGCTATCGGGCGGCGGCGATCTTATGGGCCAGTCCGGCGGTTTCGATGACAGCGGTTCGAAATACCGTGGTGCGCAGGGTCTCGATCCGGAACTGATCGCCAAGCTCGAAAAACAGTTCGGCTTCGACAAGCCGCCGCTCACCCGTTTCCTCGAAATGATGTGGAACTATATCCGCTTCGATTTCGGCGACAGCTTCTTCCGCAATTCCTCGGTGATCGATCTCATCATTGACAAGCTGCCGGTCTCGGCCTCGCTCGGCTTCTGGATTCTGATCATTTCTTACATGATATCCATTCCGCTCGGCATCAAGAAGGCCGTATCCGACGGCTCGACCTTCGACGTCTGGACGTCAGGCGTTGTCATCGTCGGTTATGCCGTGCCAAGCTTCCTCTTCGGCATCCTGCTCATCGTCCTCTTCGCCGGCGGGTCCTTCTTCGACTGGTTCCCACTGCGCGGCCTTGTGTCCGATAATTTTGCTGAACTGAACTGGTGGCAGAAGATCATCGACTATTTCTGGCACCTGACCCTGCCGCTGATCGCGCTGTCGCTCTCGGCATTCGCGACAACGACGTTGCTGACCAAGAACTCCTTCATCGACGAGATCAAGAAGCAATATGTCATCACCGCTCGCGCCAAGGGCCTCACCGAACGCAGGGTTCTTTATGGGCATGTCTTCCGCAATGCGATGCTGATCGTGATCGCCGGTTTTCCGGGCGCCTTCATCTCGGCCTTCTTCACCGGATCGCTGCTGATCGAGAATATCTTCTCGCTCGACGGTCTCGGTCGCCTCGGTTATCTCTCGGTCGTCAATCGCGATTACCCGATCGTCTTCGGCACGCTCTTCATCTTCTCGCTGATGGGCCTCGTCGTCGGCCTCATTTCCGACCTGATCTATACATGGATCGATCCGCGCATCGATTTCGAGCGGAGGGACGTGTGATGACACTTGTCCATACCGCCGAAGCGGAAATGCCGGCAAAGCCGAAGCGCCCGTGGTTTTCGCCCACGACCAAGCGCCGCTGGCAGAATTTCAAGGCAAACCGGCGCGGTTACTGGTCCTTCTGGCTGTTCCTGGTCCTGTTTTTTCTGAGCCTGATCGCGGAATTCATCGCCAATGACAAACCCATTCTCGCTTCCTACAAGGGCGAGTTGCTGGTGCCGGTCATGGTCGATTATCCGGAAGAAAAATTCGGCGGGTTCCTGGCTCAGACCGATTACAAATCCTCCTTCATTCAGGATGAGATCAACGCCAATGGCTGGATGATCTGGCCGCCGATTCGCTATTCCTATCAGACGGTCAATTCCAATATTCCCCATTCGGCGCCAACTGCGCCCTTCTGGCTGATGGATAAAAAGGATCGCTGCTCGGCTTACCCGCAGGGCGATGCCGATCCCGGCTGCACGCTTGGCAATCTCAACTGGCTCGGAACCGACAATCAGGCGCGCGACGTCACCGCGCGAATGATCTACGGGTTCCGCATTTCCGTGCTGTTCGGTCTGACGCTGACCATCGCTTCCGCCATTGTCGGCGTCACCGCCGGCGCAATTCAAGGCTATTTCGGCGGCTGGACGGACCTGCTTTTGCAGCGTTTCATTGAAATCTGGTCGTCCATGCCGGTGCTCTACATCCTGCTGATTATCGCAGCCATTCTGCCGCCGGGCTTCTTCGTGCTGCTCGGCATCATGCTGCTCTTCTCATGGGTCGGCTTCGTCGGCATCGTGCGCGCGGAATTCCTGCGCGCCAGAAACTTCGAATATGTCCGCGCCGCCCGCGCGCTTGGGGTCGGCAACTGGACGATCATGTTCCGCCATCTTCTGCCCAACGCCATGGTAGCGACGCTGACATTCCTGCCATTCATTCTCTCAGGGTCGATCACGACGCTCACCTCGCTCGACTTCCTCGGCTTCGGTATGCCGCCGGGGTCGCCGTCGCTGGGAGAGATGATCGCGCAGGGTAAGAACAACCTTCAGGCCCCCTGGCTCGGCCTCACTGCGTTTTTCACCATGTCCATCATGCTCTCGCTGTTGATCTTCGTGGGTGAAGCGGTGCGCGACGCTTTCGATCCACGCAAGACGTTCCGGTGATCGCCATGACGGAAACAAATATCCAGCCGCTTCTCTCCGTCCGTGATCTCTCCGTCGCCTTCCATCAGGGCGGCGCGACGAGCGTCGCTGTCGATCATGTCTCTTTCGATCTGATGCCGGGCGAGGTCGTCGCCCTCGTCGGCGAGTCCGGTTCCGGCAAATCGGTCACGGCAAATTCCATTCTCAAATTGCTGCCCTATCCGGCAGCGAGCCATCCTTCGGGAAAAATCCTGTTCGACGGCAAGGATATGCTGACTTTGCCGGAGCGCGCGCTGCGCGCCGTGCGCGGCAACGACGTCACCATGATTTTTCAGGAGCCGATGACCTCGCTCAACCCGCTCCACACCATCGAGCGGCAGATCGGCGAGATTCTGGAGCTGCATCAGGCGATTGCCGGAGCGGAGGCGCGGGCGCGCACGCTGGAACTGCTGCTGCAGGTGGGTATCCGCGAGCCGGAAAAGCGCCTGAAGGCCTATCCGCACGAATTGTCCGGCGGCCAGCGGCAGCGCGTGATGATTGCCATGGCGCTTGCCAACCGGCCGAAACTGCTGATCGCCGATGAACCGACGACGGCGCTCGACGTGACGGTTCAGGCGCAGATTCTCGAGCTACTCGGCGATCTGAAAAGGCAGCACGGCATGTCCATGCTGTTCATCACCCACGATCTCGGCATCGTCCGCAAATTTGCCGATCGCGTCTGCGTTATGACCAAGGGCAAGATCGTCGAGACCGGTACGGTGGAGCAGGTGTTTACCGATCCGCAACACGCCTATACGCGCCATCTTCTGGCGGCAGAGCCAAAGGGCGAGCCTCCCCATTCTGACGCAACCAAACCGGTGGTCATGCAGGGTGACGATATCAAGGTCTGGTTCCCCATCAAGGCGGGGCTGATGCGCCGGGTGGTGGATCATGTGAAGGCGGTGGACGGCATAGATATCACCCTTCGCGCCGGCCAGACTGTGGGCGTTGTGGGCGAATCCGGCTCCGGCAAGACGACGCTCGGGCTGGCGCTCTCGCGGTTGATCGCATCTGAGGGTCGTATCAGCTTCATCGGCCAGTCGATCGACCACTATTCCTATGAAATGATGAAACCGCTCAGAAACCGGTTGCAGGTGGTGTTTCAGGATCCTTATGGGTCTCTCAGCCCGCGCATGTCTGTCGGCGAGATCGTCGCCGAGGGCTTGAAGGTGCATGAACGGTCTCTGTCTGCCGATGAGCGCGATATGCGTGTCGCCACAGCGCTGGAAGAGGTCGGTCTCGATCCGGCCACCCGCTGGCGGTATCCGCATGAATTTTCCGGCGGCCAGCGCCAGCGTATCGCCATTGCCCGCGCCATGGTGCTGAAACCGCGTTTCGTCATGCTGGACGAGCCGACCTCCGCGCTCGACATGAGCGTGCAGGCGCAGGTGGTCGATCTGCTGCGCGATCTGCAGGCGAAGCACGAACTCGCCTACCTTTTCATCAGCCACGACCTGAAGGTGGTGAAGGCGCTCGCCAACGACCTGATCGTCATGCGCCACGGCAAGGTGGTGGAGAGCGGCCCGGCGGCGGAGATTTTCGCCAATCCGCAGCAGGACTACACCAAAGCGCTGCTGGCTGCCGCCTTCAACATTGAGGCGGTGAAAACGAAAGCGGTCAGCCAGTAAGACGCGTCACCTTTCCATTAAGACGATGATTTTTCTGTTGCTTCGCGGAAAATGCCGACCCATGTTGAGGGGCAGTGACGCGGAAACGGATTGATTGCCATGGCAGCGGATGTGATCGTTTTGGGTGCGGGGATCATCGGGGTCTCCATCGCCCTGCAACTGGCCCGCAGGGGTAAGTCGGTGGTGCTGGTCGACCGGCGCGGGCCGGGTGAGGAGACCTCCTTCGGCAATGCCGGGCTGATCCAGAGAGAAGGTGTCGTACCTTATGCCTTCCCGCAGGATCTCGCCCTTCTGCTGCGCTATTCCCTGAACAACAGCATCGATGCTCGCTATCACCTCTCCGCCCTGCCGAAGATCGTGCCGTTTCTCGGCCGCTACTGGTATAATTCCGCAGCCTCGCGCCACGCGGCAATTGCCCGCGCCTATGCGCCGCTGATCGAGCATTCGGTTTCGGAACACAACATCCTGATCGAGGAAGCGAAAGCCGGTGATCTGATCGTCAAGAACGGCTGGATGGAGGCCTACAGGACCGCCGTAAGGCGGGATGCAGATTTTGCTTTCGCCGAGCGTCTGGCGCGCGACCACGGTATTTCCCATACGAAACTCGACGCTGAGGAGCTTGCCGCAGCCGAACCGCATCTCAGCCATGATTTCGTCGGCGGCCTGAAATGGAACGATCCCTGGTCGGTGCGTGATCCGCATGCGCTGACGCTCGCTTATGTTCGGCTGTTCGAGAGCCTTGGCGGAAGTTTCGTCCGCGGTGATGCCTCCACCCTCAGCCAGACGGTGAGCGGTTGGACGGTGCGCACCGAAACCGGCGCGGTCGAGGCCGAACATGCCGTGGTGGCGCTAGGCCCCTGGGCGGATACCGTCACGGAACGGCTGGGTTATCGCTTTCCACTCGGTGTGAAACGCGGTTACCACATGCATTATGCGCCACAGGAGGGCGCGAAGCTCAATAACTGGCTGATCGACGCCGAGCGCGGATATTTCCTCGCGCCGATGCGCAAGGGTATCCGCCTGACAACGGGCGCGGAATTCGCCGAACGCGATGCGCCGAAATCTCCCGTGCAGATCGAGCGGGCGGAGCGGGTGGCGCGTACCGTCTTTCCTCTCGGCGGCCGGCTGGATGCGGAACCGTGGATGGGAGCGCGGCCCTGTACGCCGGATATGATGCCGATCATCGGCAAGGCGCCGCGCCATAAAACATTGTGGTTTGCTTTCGGGCACGCCCACCATGGCCTCACACTTGGGCCGATCACCGGCCGTGTGCTGGCGCAAACCATGCTTGGCGAAACGTCGGTTATCGCCATCGACGCCTATCGCCCGGAAAGGTTCAATCCCTGATAGCTAAATCCGCTGGCCTTCCGGGGACAGGCCACGTAACATGGTCGCGTGCAAAGGGAAAAGGGGCGAAACGTCATCATGGTGGCGAGGTTTCTCATCTATCAGCAGCAGGACGACTTTCGTTAGCGCAACTCGCTGCGCATGAAACGAGATGGAAACGGCTTGCTGGTGCATGATGGATGATATTGAAAACGCAAAGAAATTTTTCGCCGATAATCCCGATATCGAAATTCTCGAAGCTTTCGTCATAGATGCGAACGGCGTGCCGCGCGGCAAGTGGATTCCGCGCGAACGGGCAATTGACGTTCTTGAGAAAGGAATGGCCATTCCCCGGTCGGTCTATGCGCTGGATATCTGGGGTCGAGATGTGCATGCTGCAGGTCTTGCGGAAGGCACGGGCGATCCAGACGGTTTTTGTTTCCCCGTTCCAGGCACGCTGTCGCGGGTGACATGGCTTGGCCGACCAACGGCACAGGTTCTGCTGGCAATGAAAAATCCGGATGGGACCGGCTTTTATGGCGATCCGCGCCATGTTCTGGCGCAGGTTCTAAGCGCCTATAAAAAGGCGGGCCTCACGCCGGTCGTGGCGACCGAACTTGAATTTTACCTGATCGATCCTGTCCGCTCCGCGCTCGATCCTGTCCGCCCGCCGCGCAGCCGCGAGGGCCGATGGCACACGGGCCAGACACAGGTTCTGTCGATTTCCGAATTACAGGATTTCGAGGATGTTTTCCATGATATTGCCACGGCCTGCCGCGCACAGGGCGTCCTTGCCGATACGACGCTGCGGGAAAACGGCCCCGGGCAATATGAGATCAACCTCAACCATGTGCCGGATGCATTGCAGGCGGCCGATTTCGCCGTCTTCCTGAAACGCATCGTCAAGGGCGTGGCGCGGCGGCATGACCTCGACGCCACCTTCATGGCCAAGCCTTACGGGTTGCAGGCCGGCAACGGCATGCACGTGCATTTTTCCGTTCTCGACAGGGACGGCAGGAACATATACGCCGGGGAGAACGGCCCGTCGGATGCTTTGATGCATTCGGTCGGCGGCCTCTTGGAAAACATGGGTGAAAGCATGGCGATCTTCGCCCCCCATGCCAATTCCTACCGCCGCCTGACCCCCAGCGAACATGCGCCGACCTACGCCTCCTGGGGCATCGACAACCGCTCGGCGGCGGTGCGTGTCATCGTTGCCAGCAAGGCGGCGACGCGTATCGAACATCGGGTCGCGGGCGCTGATACCAACCCCTATCTCGTTGTCGCGATGATCCTGAGCGCCGCATTGGCAGGCATGAAGGAGAAGCGCCAGCCGGGCGGCGCGATTGCCGGCGACAGCCACGCGATCAATCACGAGCCGCTGCCCACCAACTGGGACTACGCGTTGCAGCGCTTCACGCGCTCGAGCTTTGCCTATGCGACGCTCGGCCAGAAGTACCGCACGCTGTTTTCCGCCTGCAAACAGCAGGAGCTTTCCGAATTTTCCCTGCGTGTAACCGACGTCGAATATGACGCCTATATCAGGACGGTGTGAAATGGCTGAGGTAACGAATATTCCCAATCCCGGCCACACATCGTCATGGTATGCGGCCTCCGCCAATGTCAAAACCGTGCGGCCGACACTCGAAGGCGCTCTGGACGCCGATGTCTGCATCATCGGTGGCGGCTTCACCGGCATTTCCGCCGCGCTGGAACTCAGTGAACGCGGCTATTCCGTCATCGTCCTGGAAGGTGTCCGCGTCGGCTTCGGCGCTTCGGGGCGCAATGGCGGTCAGATCGTCAACGGCTATAGCCGTGATCTCGAAACCATTGCCGGTCGCTATGGGCATGACAAGGCGGTGAAACTCGGCGAAATGTCGCTTGAAGGCGGCGCGATCATCCGCAACCGCATCGCCAACTACGCCATCGATTGCGATCTCGTCGATGGCGGTTTCTTTGCCGCCTTCACACCGAAACAAATCCGCGAGATGGAAGCTCACAAAGCCCATTGGGAAAAACACGGTCATGGCGGTCTCGAAATGGTCTCCAGGGCGGATGTCGGCCGCTATGTGAAGACCGACCGTTATGCTGGCGGCATGATCGACCGCTTCGGTGGCCATATCCACCCGCTCAATCTGGTGCAGGGCGAGGCGGCGGCTGCCGAAAGCCTTGGAGCCCGCATATTCGAAAATTCGCGTGTCATCGCGGTGGAGCAGGGCGTCAATCCCATCGTGCGCACGGCAACGGGCAGCGTGAAGGCGAAATATGTTCTCGTCTGCGGCAACGCCTATCTCGGCACCTTGCTGCCGGAAATCGGCGAGCGGATGATGCCCGTCTCAAGCCAGGTCATGGCAACGGAGCCGCTTGATGCCGATCTGATCGAGGAGCTTCTGCCCGCCAATTATTGCGTCGAGGACGCCAATTACATTCTCGATTATTACCGCCGCACCTCCGACAATCGCCTGCTCTATGGCGGCGGCATCGGCTATGGCGGCAGCGATCCTGCCGATCTGACGGGTGTGATCCGGCCGAATATGCTGAAGACCTTTCCGCAACTGGAAAAGACGAAGATCGACTTTGCCTGGAGCGGCAATTTTGCGCTGACGCTCACGCGCATCCCGCATATGGGCAGGCTGTCCGACAATATCTATTTTTCGCATGGCGATAGCGGCCACGGTGTTACAACAACCCATCTGCTCGGCAAGATATTGGGCGAGGCCGTTGCCGGCCACGCCGAACGTTTCGATGTCTGGAGCTCGCTGCCGAACTATCCGTTCCCCGGGGGTAAGACATTCCGGGTGCCGCTGACCGTGCTTGGCGCATGGTGGTACGGCCTGCGCGACAGGCTCGGATTTTAGAACGTTACCGTCTTCAAACCGGAAAGTGCGTTATTCGCAATATCCTCCGGTGTGGCATCGATGCTGACGGTTACGACGCCCGGTTCGCCGGTCGGCACTTCCAGCGTGGCAAGCTGGGTCTGCAGCAGCGAAAGCGGCATGAAATGGCCCTTGCGCTCACCCATGCGCCGGCTGAGAAGCTCCAGGCTGCCATCCAGATAAACGAAAGCCAGCGGGCCGCCGGTGGCCTTGCGAAGGCGGTCGCGATAGATTTTCTTAAGCGCCGAGCAGGAAACGACGACACCGTCGCTTTCGCTGCCCTTGCGCAGTTCCGCGCCGATCAGATCGAGCCAGGGCCAACGGTCTTCGTCCGTCAGCGGAATACCTTCGGACATTTTTTCGACATTGGATTTCGGGTGCAGCTTGTCGCCCTCTATGAAGGCAATGCCCAGTTTCTCCGCCACTGCTTCCGCGACTGTGGACTTGCCCGAGCCGCTCACTCCCATCACGACAATTGCCTGTGTCACCCGCACCTCGAATGTTTCTGTTTCGACCGTCAGCCCCTATCATGTGCGGCAGGCATCGGGAATATAAAAATGCGGGGGCTTGCACTGTGTCAGTGCCCGGTTTTGCGCGCCGCAGTCTTTTCCATGGCGGAAAAGGCCGCGTGAATCAGGATCGCCAGCGCCGCAACGATCAGCCCGCCCTGAAGAATGAAGGCCAGATTGTTGGATTGCAGGCCGGCAATGATCACTTCGCCGAGGGTGCGCGCCGCGACTGTCGAGCCGATGGTTGCGGTCGAAAGGCTGATGACCGCCGAAAGCCGGATGCCGGCGAGAATGGCTGGAAGGGCAAGCGGCAACTCCACTTTGACAAGGCGTTGCCAGCCGGTCATGCCGCTTCCTCTCGCGGCGTCCATCACCGTGGCGGGCAGGGTCGTAAGACCCGTCAGCGAATTTTCGAATACCGGCAAAAGCGCGTAGAGAAACAGGGCAATGAGCGTTGGTTTTTCGCCAAAACCGATCATCGGCACGGCCAGCGCCAGCACCGCCACGGGCGGAAAGGTTTGGCCGATATTAACGATGCTGCGCGACAGCGGCAGGAAATCCGCCCCGAAAGGCCGGGTGACGAGAACCGCAAGGGCCCCCGCCGTGAGCGTGGCCAAGCCCGTGGCAATCGCCACGATAGTTAGATGCGACAGGGTGAGGGAAAGCAGATTGGCCTGCGTGTAGATTGCGGGTGCATTGGCCTGCACGAGAGGGCGGAACACCGGTGCGAAGACCTGCGGCGCTGCCAGAAAGATGATCAGCGCCAGTAGCAGTAGCCCGAGAGCAAAGAAGGATAATGCGTTTTTCATAGGGCTCCGGCGGCGCGCTGGAGGAGAACATCACGCCGCACCCGGCCAGCGGGTTGCCCATCGTCCCCGACGACCGGCAAGGCATCGCAGCCCGCCCATAACATCGCCGACAGGGCGTCGCGCTGGCTTGTATGTTCGGTGAGCGGTTCGCCCTTAGCATTTCCCGGCTCCACGACATCGGCAACGGAGAGAACGGATAGCAGTTTCAGCGCCCGTTCGTTTTCACCGATCATGGTGCGCACGAAATCCGTCGCCGGTTTCAGCACCAATTCGGCCGGCGGGCAGTCTTGGACGATACGGCCTTTGTCCATCACGGCGATACGATCCGCCAAATGAAAAGCCTCGTCCATATCGTGTGTGACGAGAACGACGGTCACGCCGAGCTTTTTCTGGATGTCGAGAAGATCGTTCTGGGCCTTGGCGCGGATCACCGGGTCCAGCGCGCCGAAGGGTTCGTCCATCAGGAGAATGTTCGGTTCGGCGGCCAGCGCACGCGCCACGCCGACACGCTGCTGCTGACCGCCTGAGAGTTCATGCGGGAAACGGTTGGCATAAAGCGCGGGATCGAGCTGGAAGAGCTGCATCAGCGCGTCGATCTTCGCATTGATCCGCTTGCGATCCCAGCCGATCAACTGCGGAACAGTCGCAATATTTTCGGCCACCGTCCGGTGCGGAAAAAGGCCATGGCCCTGAATGGCGTAGCCGATCTGGCGGCGCAGCTTGAAGCCGGGTATGGCGCTGACATCCTCACCGTCGATACGGATCGTGCCGGAGGTGGGCTCCACCAGCCGGTTTATCATGCGCAGCAGGGTGGTTTTTCCCGAGCCGGAGGTGCCGACGATGACGGTGACGGTGCGCGGCGCGACAGTCAACGATACCTGATCAACGACGGCTGCATCGCCATATCGTTTCGTGATGGTGTCGATTTCGATCATGCCTTTTGCCTTCCGCCTGCGCTGAAGAGATTGCTGTCGATGAGGGCGTCGAGTGTTATTGCTGCGGCAAAGCCAAGAAGGACGGTCGGTACGGTGCCGAGCAGCACGAGGTCCATCGCTGTCTGCCCGATGCCCTGAAATACGAAAACGCCAAAACCGCCGCCGCCGATCAGGGCGGCTATCGTCGCCAGGCCGATATTCTGCACCAGTACGATGCGGATGCCGGTGAGGATGACCGGCATGGCCAGCGGAAATTCCACCCGCAGCAGCCGTTGCACCGGCGTCATGCCAAGCCCGCGCGCCGCTTCCCGGACCGCCTGCGAAACGCCGGAAAGACCGACCACAGTGTTGGAAACGACCGGCAGCAGCGAATAGAGAAACAACGCCACGAAAGCGGGCGCCATGCCGATGCCGGCGATGCCGATTTTCGCGGCGCCCGGCACAGTGGCTGCGATCCACCCCAGCGGGGCGATCAAAAGGCCGAAAAGGGCGATGGAAGGGATGGTCTGGACGATATTGAGGCCATTCAGTACACCCGCGCGCAACCACTCGACCCTGTAACAGAGTATCCCCAGGGGAATACCCACTACGGTCGCCGCGATCAGCGAGCCTATGGCAAGTTCCACGTGCCGCAAAGCCTCGGTCCAGAACGTATCGGCCCGGCCGGTATATTCCTTTATGATGGAGAGGTCGTTCCAGAGGCCGCTTGTCAGCACGGCCGCGAGTGCGGCGATGGCCGCCAGCAGCAACAAAATCCGGGCAGCGGGCTTCGGCTCAAGACGCGCAATACAATCCGTAGCGAGCAGAGCCAGACCGGCAAACATCAACCAGAAGCCGCTTGCGGGCGAAACGCGGGCAAAACTGTTACCCTCTGGCGTGAGAAAAGATGCCGCCTGCCCGATGAAAACCGCCAGTGCCGCAAGACCGACCAGCGCGGCTGCGAGTTTCAATCGCGTGGGAAAGCGGAAAAAGGCGATGAAGACTGTAACAAGAACGATGGTGACGAGAAGAGTTGCAGCTGAACCCGGAAGCGCTTCGAAGACCGTGCGTGTCTCGCCCTGAACGATCCGGTTGGCACGCAATGTCATGAAAGGCGACGCAAGAAGCGCATAAAGAAGCAGGGACGAAATCACCACGCCCACTTTGTCAGGCCACTTCGTCAAATCCTGCTCCCCTGCCTTTTGTCTCGCCTACTCTGGATTCGGACCGGATCATGGGAACGTACCGGCTCCCGCAACCCGCTCCGGCGTCGCGAGCGGTTACTTGACGAAGCCGTTCTTTGTCAGGAAGTCGATGGCTACGGTCTTGGCCTGTTCACCCCCCACCTGCACGCGCGCATTCAGGTCCTGCAGGGTTGCCAGATCGAGTTTTTCGAACACGGGTTTCAGCAACTCTTCGATATTCGGGTGCTTTTTCAAAGCCTCTTCGCGAATGATCGGCGCTGGCTGATAGACCGGCTGCACATGTTTGTCATCCTCCAGCACCACGAGACCTGAAGGCGCGATGCCGCCATCCGTGCCATAGACCATGGCAGCATTGGCGTTGTTCGTCTGGTTGGCGGCGGCGGCGATCGTGGCCGCAGTGTCGCCGCCGGAAAGCGTGATCAACTGGTCAGGCTTCATGGTGAAGCCATAGGTGGTCTGAAATGCAGGCAGCGCAGCGGCGGAATTGACGAATTCGGAAGAAGCGGCAAGGACCACCTCGCCACCATCGGCAACATATTTGCCGAAGTCGGAAAGCGTCTTGAGATTGTTCTTGTCGGCGACATCCTTGCGCAGCGCAATGGCCCAGGTGTTGTTGGCCGGAGATGGTGTCAGCCAGACGATCTTGTTGGCGTCGAAGTCGAGTGTTTTTGCTTCTTCATAGGCCTTGGCTGCATCTTTCCAGAGCGGATCGTCCGCCTTGGAGAAAAAGAAGGCGGCGTTGCCGGTATATTCCGGATAAATGTCGATCTCGCCGGCTGTGATCGCTTTTCGCACAACCGGCGTTGCGCCGAGCTGGATGCGATCCGTCGTTTCGATCTTGTTCTGATTGAGGACGGCGAGGATGATGTTTCCGAGAACACCGCCTTCCGTGTCGATCTTGGACGACACGACCACCTGCGCCTGCGCGATGGAAACAGAAAGGGCAAGCGCAAGTCCGGCGCCCGTCAACGTCATCAAGCGGTTCATGAATGTTCCTCCGGTGGGTCAGCCTGCGAACAGGCGAAAGATCGCCGCCGCAATTGCGGCCCAACATAAACAGCCGGAAGGAAAAATGGTTGCATGCCATCTGCTTTTTTTGCGTCAATGGCTGCGGCTGGACGCCGATAGTCAGGTTTCGCCGTCACGTTTGCGCGCATCCCTGCCCATGACGAGCGGCATGAGAACGGACAGAAACAAGAGCCGGATGACGTGATGGGAACCGACATAGGCGGTATCGGCATGCATCATCACCGCCATCGCCGCCATGGTTTCCAGACCGCCCGGCGAATAGGCGATCATGACGGCATTGAGAGGAACGCCGGTCACACCGGAAATCATCCAGGCAATGCTGCCAGCGATAACCATCACGGCGATGGTGACGACGAAGCCCGCCAGAAAGCCTTTCCGCACGTCCATCAGTGAGACATTCGAAAAGCGCGTGCCGATCAGGCAGCCGATAAGCACATAGACGGGCAGGCTAAGCCAGGTGGGAACACCGCCTTCGGTAAGGCCGGTAATATGGGTGCCTATGGAAATGGCGACACCGCCAAGCAGCAGGGCGGCCGGAAACTTCCAGCGCAGGAAGAGCCAGCCGGTCAGAAGCGATGCACCGATGGTCAGCGCCAGCGTAAAAAGGCCCATTGGCGGGTTGGCCACAAGCGGTTCCCTGCTGACAAGATCGAAATATTCGACGATCAGCGGCACGGAAAGCGTCAGCGCCAGCACCCGCACGCTTTGCACGATGCTGACGGTCGCAAGGTCGCTTTTCGTTTCGGCGCCGAGGCTGATGATATAGCTGAGATGACCGGGAGAGGCGCCTAGCATCGCTGTCGTCCGGTCGTAACCGAAGCCGTAATGCAGAATCCAGTAGGCGACATAGAGCATGATGACGACGGCGGCGAGCACGACGACGAAACTCAGGGGCCAGGTCTTTGCGGCGTCGATCACGGACGGCGTCACGCTCGTTCCCATCGAAATGCCGACGACGACGAAACAGGCGTTGCGGATAAAGGCGGGAATACCAAGCCTTACACCGGCCAGTCCCGTAATCGTCACGGCAAGCGCCGGGCCGGAAAGAAAAGGCGCCGGGATATCGATGAGACTGGCGAGCAGCGCACCAATGCTGCCGACGAGCGCGGTGAGCGCGAATGTATGGAGTTCAGGCTTGATGATCATTGCGACGCTGAGTGTTTGCTTGAAAAAGCTCGCGACCAAATGCGCCGCTTCCGTTCATGACGTCAACACGCAGGACCAGAAATATTACATTTCTTGCTTATTTACATAAGAAAAGCCCGTGGCCTATAGGGCACGGGCTATGGCGATTCCCGATGGGACAATGGGATGATTAGGCAGCCGGAAGGGGAGCGACCTTCGGCATTTCCGTGTCCAGGCCCAGGAGGAAGTTGATCTGGGGCCGCGCCTTGACGAGATCATCGATTGAGTATTCCGCCAGAACGTCAAAAAAGGCATTAAGTGCCTTGCGAAGCGCCGAGTTGAGGCCGCAGCTATCTACAAGCGGACATTCCACCGCACCATCCTCAAAGCACTCGGCCATGGCGAAGCTGTCTTCAGTAACCTTCACCACGTCGAACAGGCTGATCTTGTCGGCGGGTTTGCCAAGACGCACGCCGCCGTTGCGGCCGCGCACGGTCTCCACCAGACCTGCCTTGTTGAGCGGCTGCAGGATTTTGAACAGGAACAGCTCCGAAACGCCATAGGCCCTGGCAATCTCGGGAATGCGGCTCAGGTGGCCGTCATTTGCGGCGCAATACATCAACATGCGAACGGCATAGTTGGTCTGTTTGGTCAAGCGCATGCTGGTCTCCTAACTCTCAATGTGGAGTTATATAGTCTCTTTTTCAGTTTAGAACAATTCCAGAAACTGAAAAAACTGGTACCCATCCGATATTTCTCGAACAGCGTTGTTGACCGTCCGGATGATTCATGAACAAACAAGTCAAGAATCCGAATGTAATGGAGGCGTTCATAATGGCAAGCTTGAAATCATACTTTTCCGCTGCCGTTTTTTCAGGGTTGACGATCCTTGTCGCCGCGCCCGGCGCTTTGGCGGAGGGGGAGGTTAACGTCTATTCCTATCGCCAGCCTGAATTGATCCAGCCGCTGCTCGATGCTTTCACGAAGGAAACCGGGATAGAGGCGAATGTGCTTTTTCTCGACAAGGGGCTGGTGGAACGCATTCAGGCCGAGGGCGTCAATTCACCTGCGGATGTGTTGCTGACGGTCGATATCGCCCGTCTCGTCGAGGCGAAGGAGGGCAAGGTTACCCAGCCGGTCCTCAACGATCCCGTCATCGAAAAGGATATCCCCGCCAATCTGCGCGATCCCGAGGGCGAATGGTTTGGGCTCACCACGCGCGGCCGGGTGGTCTATGCGTCGAAGGAAAGGGTGACCCAGAAGGAGATTACCTATGAGGAGCTTGCCGATCCGAAATGGAAGGGCAAGATCTGCATTCGCGACGGCCAGCATTCCTATAATATCGCGCTGATCGCCTCGATGATCGCCCATCACGGCGTCGATTATACCCGCACATGGCTGACCGGCCTGAAGAACAATCTTGCTCGCAAGCCTGATGGAACCGACCGCAGCCAGGCGAAATCGATCTTTTCCGGTGAATGCGATATCGCGCTCGGCAACACCTATTATGTCGGCCTGATGCTGACCAATGATCGCGAGCCGGAAGAAAAGGAATGGGCCGGATCGGTGCGGGTGATTTTCCCAAATGCGGGCGATCGCGGCACGCATGTGAATATCTCCGGCATGGCTCTGACGAAATACGCCCCCAACAAAGACAATGCGCTGAAGCTGATGGAATTCCTGGCCTCGCGGGAGGCGCAGGAAATCTACGCCAGGCAGGTCTTTGAATATCCGGTGCTGCCCGGTGCGGAGCCATCCGATGTTGTGAAGGGCTTCGGCCCCATCAATCCGGACAAGCTGCCGCTGACGGACATAGCCGCCCATCGCAAGCAGGCGTCCGAACTGGTTGATGAAGTGGGTTTCAACGACGGCCCGACCAACTAATCCCGGCGCAACCCTTACCGTTCTGCCGAAATCTAATAAAAAGCCCCGCTGTTTTTGCAGCGGGGCTTTGTTTGTCTACCTGCTTCTCGGGTTACTTCATTGTCGGCATGACGAATTCTGCGCCCGACTTGATACCCGACGGCCAGCGTGAGGTGATCGTCTTGGTTTTCGTCCAGAACTTGATCGAATCCGTGCCGTGCTGGTTGAGGTCGCCGAAGCTCGAAGCCTTCCAGCCGCCGAAGGAATGATAGGCGAGCGGAACGGGGATCGGAACGTTGATGCCGATCATGCCGATATTGATGCGGCTTGCGAAGTCGCGGGCAGCGTCCCCGTCACGGGTGTAGATCGCGACGCCGTTGCCATATTCGTGCTTCATCGGCAATTCCAGCGCGTCTTCGTAGTTCTTGGCGCGCACGACGGAGAGAACCGGTCCGAAGATTTCCGTCTTGTAGATGTCCATGTCAGGAGTGACATGGTCGAACAGGCAGCCACCGACGAAATAGCCGTCTTCATAACCCTGCAGCTTGAAGTCGCGGCCATCGACCAGCAGCTTTGCGCCCTGTTCGACACCGCTGTCGATCAGACCCTTGACGCGCGTCTGGGCTTCCTTGGTGACGAGCGGACCCATATCGGCCTTGTCATCGGTATAGGGACCGATCTTCAGCGCCTCGATCTGCGGGATGAGCTTTTCAACGAGGCGATTTGCCGTTTCTTCGCCAACCGGAACCGCAACGGAAACCGCCATGCAACGCTCGCCGGCGGAACCGTAACCTGCGCCCATCAAGGCGTTTACCGCCTGGTCGAGATCGGCATCCGGCATGATGATCATGTGGTTCTTCGCACCGCCGAAGCACTGCGCGCGCTTGCCGTTCATGGCGGCAGTGCCGTAAACATAGCGGGCGATCGGTGTCGAGCCGACGAAGGAGACCGCGCCGATATCGGGATCGGTCAGGATGGCGTCGACCGCGCCCTTGTCGCCGTTGACGACGTTCAGGATGCCAGCCGGAAGACCGGCTTCGATCATCAGTTCGGCAAGGCGGATTGGCAGGGACGGGTCGCGCTCGGAAGGCTTGAGGATGAAGGCGTTGCCGCAGGCGATCGCCGGGGCGAACATCCACATCGGGATCATGCCGGGGAAGTTGAACGGGGTGATGCCCGCACCGATGCCGACCGGCTGGCGGATCGAATACATGTCAATCGCAGGGCCGGCACCTTCGGTGAATTCACCCTTCTGCAGATGCGGAATGCCGCAGACGAATTCGCACACTTCGAGGCCACGGACGATATCGCCCTTGGAATCCTCGACGGTCTTGCCGTGCTCGCTGGAAAGCAGCACCGCCAGCTCATTCATGTCGCGGTTCAGAAGCTCGACGAATTTAAAGAAAACGCGGGCGCGGCGCTGCGGATTGGTGGCGGCCCATTTTGGCTGTGCCGCTTTTGCGCTCTCAACAGCGGCGCGAAGCTCGGCATCGCTCGCAAGCGCGACAGTCGCCTGGACTTCGCCGGTGGCCGGGTTGTAGACATTCGATGTGCGACCGCTGGTGCCGGGCACATGCTTGCCATTAATGAAATGACCGATTTCCTTCATGGGTTTTCCTCCAGAATGTGATGGCGCAGCATTACCTTTCGATTTGCACAAATCAATCGCCTGAAATAAGCATCCATTGTGCAAAAATAGACATAAGGAGGGTGCCATGAACTGGGATGATGTGCGTTTGTTTCTAAGCGTGGCGCGAAGCGGCCAGTTTCTTTCGGCGGCGAGAAAGCTCGGTGTGAACCACGCCACCCTCAGCCGCCGTATTTCCGCGTTGGAAGCGGCCATCGGCACACAGCTCTTCCTGAGAAGCACCAATGGCTGCGAGTTGACGGAAGAGGGCCAGCGCCTTCTTGCCGGGGCCGAGCGCATGGAAACCGAAATGCTGAATGCCCAGGCAAATCTCGGCCGCGTCGATACGGCGGTGGCGGGAACGGTGCGCATCGGCGCGCCGGATGGTCTCGGCGTTTCCTTCCTCGCGCCGCGGCTCGGCCGGCTGACGGCGCGTTATCCCGATCTTAAAATCCAGCTCGTGCCGGTGCCGCGCTCTTTCTCCCTGTCGCAGCGCGAGGCCGATATAGCCATCACCATCGAAAGGCCGGAGCAGGGCAGGCTGATGTTTTCGAAGCTCACCGATTATTCGCTGGGCCTCTATGCCTCGGCGGATTATCTGGCCGATTACGGAACGCCTGATGATGTCGAGGCACTGAAGCGCCACCGGCGGATCGGTTATGTAGAGGACCTGATCTTTTCGCCTTCACTTAACTTTACCGGTGAGATCATGCGCGACTGGGACGCCGCCTTCGAAATATCGAGCGCCACCGGTCAGACCGAGGCAGTGCGCTCCGGTGCGGGTATCGGTATCCTGCATAATTACATCGCGGGGCAATATCCCGAGCTTTTGCGCATCATGCCGCAACTCACCATCAGCCGGTCCTATTGGACAGCCTATCACGAATCCGCCCGTCAACTTGTCCGCGTCCGCACAGTGGTCGATTTTCTCCAGGAACTCGTGGCCGAAGAACGGCGGATATTCACCTGACATCCCACATGTCGATATTATTAGTACTATTAATTGTTCGGGCCTGGCTGTTCGGGGCTTGACAAAGGATAGCTGGCTGGACGACCAATGCAGCCATTGGGAGAGATCGGAACTGACATGTCTATACTACGTAAGCTTTCGCCGACTGGCCTCGGCGTGGCCGTCATGCTGCTTGGAATGCTGCTTTTCGCACTGAACGACGCCATGGGGAAGTGGCTCGTCGCCACCTATAGCCAGGGTCAGGTGATCCTTATTCGCAGCGCGGCGGCGCTTATTATCCTCGTTCCGATCGTCTGGCGTGCCGGCCTCTCCGGCCTTGTCAGAATTGAGCGTCCCGGCCTTCAGTTTGCGCGCGTTTTCTTTTCCACCGCAGAGCTCTTCTGTTTCTATTTCGCCGTCGCGGCCCTGCCGCTCGCCGATGTCATGACCTATTGGCTGGCCGCCCCCATTTATGTGGCGGCGCTCTCACCGTTTCTGCTCGGAGAAAAAGTGGGCTGGCGTCGCTGGACGGCCATCGCCATCGGTTTTGTCGGCGTTCTCATCGCGCTCAAGCCCAGTTCGGCAAGCCTCACCTCCGCAGCATTGTTTTCGATCCTCGGTAGCGCCGCTTTCGCTTTCATGATGTTGTCTGGCCGCCAGCTGCGCAATACGCCGGATACCGTGCTTGCCTTCTGGCAGATCATCGGTGCGGCGCTTGCGGGCATTGTCGCGGTATTCCTTACGCCATCGGGATGGCTGCCGGTTCAGTCCGGTTTCGATCTCGCCTTCCTCGGCCTGCTTGGCGTCGTCGCCATGACAGCGCATGTGCTGGTCAACCGGGCACTTAAACTCGCCGATGCTGCAACCGTCGCACCGCTGCAATATACGCTGCTGCTCTGGGCGGTGATCTTCGGCTGGCTGTTCTTCAACGATGTGCCGCAGACCAGTATCGTTGTCGGTGCAGGCCTGATTGTTCTTTCCGGACTTTATATTTTCTTCCGCGAAAATACACTCAAGCGACGCCGTGAAACCGCCGAAGGACTGGCTGCGGAGCAGGTTTGATCTTTCCAGTTCGCCGTGGTCACAATCACGGGACTTGACGAAGGCGTGATCTTCAGGAAGTAAGAAGGGCCCCTGCGATGATTTGTCTCGCAAGGGCAGAGGAAACAAAGGTGCCGGGCCCCTCTGGCGAGAGTTTTACGGCGCTCTCGCGATGTCGGTACCGCCTGCAAAAATTGGCCGGCGGATTAAAAACTATGAAAAACCTGAATGTGCTTCGCGCGCGTGCTTTCTGCGTGCGGCCTGACGCCTCTCGTCGGTCCGTGAACGTCCTCGTCATTGGAGGCGACCGGACATGAGCGCTGCCCAGAAAAACACGCTTACCTACTTCAAGTGGGCTTTTATCGTCACCATCGTCGGCCTGATCCTCGGCGGTTATCTCGGTTGGGAAATGACCGGAACGGTGGGCGGCACGGCGACGATCTTTTTCATCTGTGTCGTTCTGGCGGTGCTGGAAATCTCACTTTCCTTCGACAACGCCATCGTTAACGCCAACAAGCTGAAGGATATGACACCGGTCTGGCAGCATCGCTTCCTGACATGGGGTATTCTGATTGCCGTTTTCGGCATGCGTATCGTCTTCCCGCTGCTCATCGTGGTCGTCGCGGCCAATGTCGGCCCCTGGACAGCTCTCGTCATGGCGGCCACACAGCCGGAACGTTATGCGGAAATCATGCGTGACGCCCATCTGCCGATTGCGGCTTTCGGCGGCACCTTCCTGATGATGGTCGGCCTCAACTTCTTCTTCGACCACGAAAAGGATGTGCACTGGGTACGCTGGATCGAGGAAAAGGCTGCAATCTATTCCTCCGTCAAGGGCATCGAGATTGCCTTCGTGCTGGTCGTCATGCTGATCTTTTCCCGCATCATCGGCGCAAGCGACAATCCTGAACTTGGTCCGGTCGCCGCCAACACCTTCTTCCATTCGGCGATCTGGGGTCTTCTGACCTTCCTGCTGGTGGAAGTTGTCGGCGGTATTCTCGACCGCAGCCAGGAAATGCTGGAGGGCGCTGCAAAAGGCGGCTTCGGTGCGTTTCTTTACCTTGAAGTGCTGGATGCCAGCTTCTCCTTCGACGGCGTGATCGGCGCTTTCGCGCTGACGCAGAACCTCTTCATTATCGCCATCGGCCTCGGCATCGGTGCCATGTATGTGCGCTCGATGACCATTATGCTGGTCGAGAAGGGAACCCTGGCCGAATATCGCTATCTGGAGCACGGCGCCTTTTATGCGATCCTCATCCTGTCCGTCATCATGTACGTGCAGACCATGGTGCATATTCCGGAGGTCATCACGGGCCTTGGCGGCGCGGGCCTGATCGGCATCTCGCTCTGGTCGTCGATCCGCTATAACCGGCGACAGAATGCCGATGCGGTCGATGCCGCGCGTGGCGCGGAGATCTGATCCGCGTATCCTTGCCTTCCGCTGTCGCGGCGGAAGGCAATTTTTATGCATTGAGTTATTTTTGCCTATTTTTATTGCTGTTTATCCTTTGCGGAAAATTTCGCCAAAAGACGAATTTTTCCCTTAAGTTGCTGTTTTTACGAATATTTGTGCGTTGCATCAAAACTGGCACGCTTCCTGCTTCTTATCCTGCAAGTCCAGAGGGGACATCATGGCCCGAAAACGGGTCAACAAATACCGCCGCGCCGCGCGATCTTTCTGATCTGCGCCGTGCGGCGGTTCTGTTTGTGCGGGATGGTTCTTGAGTTTTCCGTTCTCTTGAATGAAAAAGGTAAGAAAACGACTGGAGGGGCAAGGTTTGCCTGCACAATTGTCGCCCTCGGAGGCGCTTGGCCTCTGGCATCGTGTGTCCACGACGCAGGTCATTGACGATCAGCCGGATTTGACCTTGCGTCAAACCGCCATCCTGCTGCAGATTTATCTCGTCACGCCACCACACACCGTCAGGGGTCTTGCGGCAACGATGGGAGTCACCAAACCGGTCATTACCCGCGCGCTCGACAGCCTCGGCGCTCTCGGACTCGTCGATCGGGTTCGGGATGAGCGGGACAAGCGCAATGTCGTGATAAAACGTACGGTGGCTGGTGCGCTTTATCTGGAAAAATTCGGCGACCTGATTATTGATCAGGCACGCAAGATCTAACCCCTGGATGTGAAACCCATGATGCTCGACCGCCGCCTGAATGTCTTCCGCTCCGATCTCGCCGATGAAAAGCTGCGGGGCGTGGTGCAGGCCGAACGTTTTGTCAGCGGCTCGCCTGCCCAGATCGCGGTGCCGGTTATTGGCCTGCGGCCGACGCCGGACCTTGCCGTCGGCATCGATACCGAGCTGCTGTCTGGCGAAACCATCCGTGTTTTCGACCGGGCGAACGGCTGGGCATGGGTGCAGGCGGATGCGGATGGTTATGCCGGCTATGTGCCGGAAAAGGCGATTGGCGATGTCGTTGTCGCCACCCATCGGGTGACTGCGCCGCGCACTTTTCTCTATCCAGCCGCTGAGTTGCGCAAACCGCCGGTCGCAGCACTGTCCATGGGTAGCCTGATCCAGATTGTAGGCGAGGCGGAGACACGCGGTACCCGTTACCTGCTGACCGAAAAAGGCGAAGGCATCATCGCCGCCCATTGCCAGGCCGTCGACGCGGCGCTTGACGAAGATTATGTGGCGGTGGCGCTGCGCTTTATCGAAACGCCCTATCTCTGGGGCGGACGCTCCGGCTTCGGTATCGATTGTTCCGGCCTCGTGCAGCTTTCCATGGCCATGACGGGCCGGCGGGTTCTGCGCGATACCGACATGCAGGTGAAGTCGCTCGGTGTGGAAATCGAGCGGGATGAATTGCGCCGCGGCGATCTCGTCTTCTGGAAGGGCCATGTCGGCCTCATGGAAAGCGAGGAAACCTTGCTGCATGCCAATGGCCATACGATGAATGTTGCACGCGAAAATCTCGATGCGGCCATCCAGCGCATCGGCTGGCTTTACGAAAAGCCGACGGCTTTCCGCCGGCTGGAGGATTGAGAAGGCGGCTTTCACGAAATTTTGCCTGCCGGGCCCTTTGTGGGAGAGTTTCCGACGCCTACATCGGTTGGATGATGGTATGGGACTGGCAACGATGAAGACGAGAACGGCAACACGACTGGCAACGATCGTCACAGCGATTTTGCTGAGCGCCCCTGCGCAGGCGCAGACCGTTTTTCAGAATGGTTTTGCCCCCGCACCGGATGCCTATGCAAACCTGCCGGGCGTCAAGGACCCGCGAACGCTGCAGCCAAAGGTCCGTTACAACTGCCATAGCGCATTGGGTGTGACCGGATATTCCCGAGGTCCTTACCGGGATGTTTTCGGCAGCCGTGGGCTTCCCGTTCAGGGGTATCGCTGTACCGACGAAAACGGCATTTCCAGTTTCGGCGGCAGAAATCCGGTCTCCAAGGACTGGTATCCCGGCATAAACCCCGTCGACCCGACCTTCTGAAGCCGCATGGTTTGAACGCCGGACCGAAAACCCCTTTGTGGTCTTCGGAAAATCGATGCGTGAGCTGTGGTGGCAGGCATTTGCCAGGCGGGTGCTCTGGACTTGTTGTCGCTTTTTCAGATAAATCTTCCGCATGACAGGTTGATACCTGCCAGGGTGCGGAGTGACATCGGCTATTCTGACCTTTGGCCGATATTGGGGAATGCAAGTATGACGAAGACCGATATAGCCACCCGTGTCCACAATCATACCTGGAAGCTAGACCCGATCGTCCGCAGCCTGATCGACACGGATTTTTACAAGCTATTGATGTTGCAGATGATCTGGAAGCTCTATCCGGAAGTCGACGCGACATTTTCCCTGATCAACCGCACGAAGACGGTACGGCTGGCGGAAGAGATCGACGAGATGGAACTGCGCGAGCAGCTCGATCATGCGCGTACCCTGCGTCTCTCCAAGAAGGAAAATATCTGGCTTGCGGGTAATACGTTTTACGGCCGCTCGCAGATTTTCGAGCCGGAATTCCTCTCCTGGCTGTCGAGCTATCAATTGCCGGAATACGAGCTTTTCAAGCGCGACGGGCAATATGAGCTGAACTTTCATGGCCGCTGGATGGACACGACGCTCTGGGAAATCCCGGCGCTCGCCATCATCAACGAGTTGCGCTCGCGCAGCGCCATGCGTTCGCTCGGCTATTTCACGCTCGATGTGCTCTATGCCCGCGCCAAGGCCAAGATGTGGGAGAAGGTCGAGCGGCTGCGGGAACTGCCGGGCTTGCGCATTTCCGATTTCGGTACTCGCCGCCGCCACAGTTTCCTTTGGCAACGCTGGTGCGTGGAAGCGCTGAAGGAAGGCATCGGTCCTGCCTTTACCGGTACGAGCAATGTCCTGCTCGCCATGGATTCCGATCTCGAAGCCGTTGGCACGAACGCGCATGAACTACCGATGGTCGTCGCGGCGCTGGCGCAGACGAATGAGGAACTGGCTGCCGCTCCCTATCAGGTCCTGAAGGACTGGAACCGGCTTTATGGCGGCAACCTGCTGATCGTGCTGCCGGATGCGTTCGGCACGGCGGCTTTCCTGCGCAACGCGCCGGAATGGGTGGCAGACTGGACGGGTTTCCGTCCCGACAGCGCCCCGCCGATCGAAGGCGGCGAAAAGATCATCGAGTGGTGGCAGAAGATGGGCCGCGATCCGCGCAAGAAGATGTTGATCTTCTCCGACGGTCTCGATGTCGACGCCATCATCGATACCTACAGGCATTTCGAAGGCCGGGTTCGCATGAGCTTCGGCTGGGGCACCAACCTCACCAATGATTTTGCCGGTTGCGCGCCAAAAACCATCGCCAGCCTCAAGCCGATTTCCATCGTCTGCAAGGTCAGCGACGCCAATGGCCGGCCGGCGGTGAAGCTCTCGGACAACCCGCAAAAGGCGACCGGTGATCCGGGCGAGGTGCAACGGTACCTGAAGTTCTTCGGTGAAGAGGACCATAAGGAACAGAAGGTGCTGGTTTAAGAGAATCGGGCGCTCCCGTTGAGGAAGCGCCCCGTCGAGCCCCGATCAGGGTTCAGAAGATTACTTCGCGAATTGATGTGCGATGTAGTGGAAGAGTGCGCGGATGCCCTGTGCTTCCCCGCCAATCGCTGAATGATGACGCTCACTCAGCGACCAGCCGTAGATGTCGAAATGCGCCCAGCGCCTGGTATTGGTGACAAAACGTTTCAGGAACAGGGCGGCGGTGATCGATCCGCCCATGCCGCCCGAAGGCGCATTGGTGATATCGGCTGCGCGCGAGCGTATATCTTTGTCGTAGCCCATGTAGAGCGGCATGCGCCACAACGGATCGTCCGTATCGATGCTGGCTTCCGCGATATCATGCGCCAGATCCTCGTCATCGGTGTAGAAGGGCGGCAGATCCGGGCCGAGCGCGACACGCGCCGCACCCGTCAGCGTCGCCATGTCGATCATCAGGTCCGGCGCATCCTCGTCCGCATAAGCGAGCGCATCCGCCAGAACGAGACGACCTTCGGCGTCGGTATTGTCGATCTGTACCGTCAGCCCCTTGCGGCTCTTATAGATATCGCCGGGACGGAAGGCATTGGCGGAGATGGAGTTTTCCACGGCGGGAACGAGCACGCGAAGATCGACCGGCAGCTTCGCATCCATGATCATCAGCGCAAGGCCGAGAACATTGGCGGCACCGCCCATATCCTTCTTCATCAAGGCCATGGAGGCGGCGGGTTTGATATCGAGGCCGCCGGTATCGAAGCAGACGCCTTTGCCGACAAGGGTGAGGCGCGGATTGCCCTTCTTGCCCCAGCTCATCTCCAGAAGCCGCGGCGCGCTTTCGCTGGCCCGACCGACAGCATGGATCAGGGGTAAGTTTTCCTTGAGCAGATCATCGCCGGTAGTGACCTTCACCTTTGCCTTGTAATGGGCGGCAAGCGCGCGGAAGGCAATCTCTAGCTCATCCGGTCCCATATCGTTGGCCGGAACATTGATGAGATCGCGCGCAAGGAAAACGCCGGCCAGAACGCGCTTGATCTCGCCGTCTTCCGCATCCTGCGGAATAAGGAGCTTTGCCCCGTTCGCCTTGGTGGTCTTGTATTTGTCGAAGCGGTAGCTGCCGAGGCCGAAACCGAGAGCGAGCCGATTGGCCGTCAGGGGTGCGGTCTCGATGTGCCATTCGCCTTCCGGCAGTTCACGGGCGAGTTTCCCGGTGATGAAGGGGATTTCCGAGGGATTGCCGCCGAGGCCGAGAAGCACGCCGCCCAGCGAACCATCGGCGGAAGGAACGAGGAGGATAGCGCCCGCCTCCGCCTTGAACCCCGCCTTCTTCGCCCAATCCAGAGCGACAGGGTCGATGGCGCCCTGTTCGATATGGGCCGGCGTGACGGCGAAAACCGGCAATGTGCTGCCGGCCTTGGAGCTGAAGGGGGTCGGGCGTTCGATGAACTGATAGGGCGCCATTATATGCTTCCGTAAATGTCGAGAATCGGTGCGATTAACGCTCTGTTAGGGTTAACAGATTATTGCTTAAGCGAAAGTTGCGTCATGTGAGTCTGTCGTGTGTCGGGCGCAAGATCGATCATTCTCGGGCGGGGGCGCTGCCATGACTGCATTTTCTTTGGGCGAGACAGGCCGGACAGGGTTGCTGCGGGGAGCATGTCTTGCCGCATTGGTTCTTGCGGTTTCAGGATGCGCGGGCGCCAACAAGCCCGATCGTATGTCCACCGGCTCCATTCCCGTGGCCACGCGTTCTTACGACCATCTGAACATGGAGCAGCTTCGGCAGGCGGAAGAGACCGCCGGCAAAGCCTATGAACGCAATCCCAAGGACAAATCGGTGGGCATGAATTATGCCAGCGTGCTGATGATGACCGGCAAGAACACACAGGCTCTCGCCGTCATGCAGCAGATCGCCATCGCCAATCCGGCCGACCGTGATGTGCTTGCCGCCTATGGCAAATCGCAGGCGGCTGCCGGCCAGCTGGAACAGGCGCTTTCGACCATCCAGCGGGCACAGACGCCGGACCGGCCCGACTGGCGGCTTTATTCCGCCGAGGGCGCCGTGCTCGATCAGCTTGGACGTTCGAACGAGGCGCGTTCCCGCTACAGGCAGGCGCTTGACCTGAAGCCGAACGACCCGAGTGTATTGTCCAACCTCGGCATGTCTTACGTCCTGTCGAGCGATCCGCGCACTGCCGAAACATATCTGCAATCCGCCATCGCCCAGCCGGGCGCCGATAGCCGCGTTCGCCAGAACCTCGCGCTCGTGGTCGGTCTACAGGGCCGCTTTGCCGAAGCCGAGCGCATCGCGGTTCAGGAACTCTCGCCACAACAGGCGCAGGCAAATCTCACCTATCTGCGCGCAATGCTTTCACAGCAGAACTCCTGGCAGCAACTGGCGAAAAAGGACGGTAAGCCGGCCGGTTGATACGCTTTTGCAGTCATAGAGGGGCCGCGCCCTGATGGTTCGTCGTCAGAATGTGTCGGCGACACGAATGCCGGCAGGCCCGAGAATGACGGCGATGAGAACCGGCAGGAAGAATATTATCATCGGTACAGTCAGTTTGGGCGGCAACGCTGCGGCCTTTTTCTCGGCTTCATTCATTCGCTCGTCCCGGCCTTCCTGCGCGAGAACGCGCAGGGCCTGGGCGAGGGGGGTGCCGTACCGCTCCGCCTGGATAAGGGCCTGCACCACGCTTTTGACACCGTCCAGTTGTGTGCGCATACCAAAATTCTCAAGAGCGACACGCCTGTCCTGAAGGAAGGACAATTCCGCTGTCGTCAGAATCATTTCTTCTGCGAGTTCAGGTGACTGCTCGCCCATCTCTTCCGCTACGCGGCGCATGGCGGCTTCCATCGATACACCGGATTCGATGCAGATCAGCATCAGGTCAAGCGCATCCGGCCATGCCCGTTTGATCGATGCCTGTCGCTTGGTCATGCGGTTCGAAACATAGATATTGGGGGCGTAAAAGCCGACATAGCCGAAAAGAAGCACCGCCATCAGCTGAACGACAAAAGCCTGATCAGCCAGGTTTCCGAGAATAAAAACCCAGGTGAATGCCACGGCCAGGAAAATGAACGGAAAGATGAACCGGGCGGCGAGAAATGTATTAAGCGCATTTTGCGAACGAAAACCGGCTGCTCGCAGCTTGTTCATTGTGTTCTTGTCGGCAAGTGCTTCCCGGAGGTTGAATTTTTCGACGATTCGACGTGCGGACTTATTGTTGTTGCCTCGCAGGGAGGTCTTGCCGTCTCTGGTTGCTGTCGCAAGTCGCTCGCGCTCGCGGCTGCGAATGAGTTCTCGCTCCGACGATACGGCTTTCATGCGCTTGGCAAAGTCTTTTCGCTCGAAGAAAGGCGTAATGAGCGTATAAAGAGTGGCGAAAACTGCCACTGTTACCAGAATCGCAATAATGGTCTGCGGATTTGTCAGGTCTGAAAGGAGATTCCTTGTCATTGATGACCCTCAAATATCGAAATTGATCATTTGACGCATGATGAAAATTCCTATGAGCATCCATAGTCCAGATGCACCCAGAATGATGTGCCCGCGCATATCCGTGAACAGGACTGAAAGATAGTCAGGTGACGTAAAGTGCACCAGCAGCATAACGATGAAAGGCAATGCGCCGATAATGACGGCAGACGCTTTTGCTTCCATGGATAGGGCGTTCACTTTTGCGCGCATTTTTTTTCGGTCGCGCAGCACCTTTGAAAGGTTGGATAACGCCTCCGACAGATTGCCGCCTGCCTGTGCCTGGATATTGATGACAATGCTGAAGAAACTCACTTCGAAAAGCGGCATGGTCAGCATCATACGCTCTATCCCTTGGGGAATCCCGATGCCAACCTGCTGCGCATCGACAACTCGCTGAAACTCTGTCTTTACCGGCTCCTGACCATCTGACGCGATCAGGCGTACCGCGTCGTTCAACGGCAAACCCGACTTGATCGAGCGGCACATGACATCAAGCGCATTGGGGAATTCCTCGAGGAATTTTTTCTGCCGGCGCTTGAGGAGAAAAGCCAATACCCAGCGTGGCAATCCCAAGGCCGCAACAGCGGCGACGAAGAGAACTGTCATTAACGACAGACCGTAGATAAGTGCAATAAAAGCGGCGCAAGCTGCCGCGCCAAGGCTCAGAAGGTGGAACTGCCGAACGGAAATTACCAGCCCAGCCTGCATCAGTTTATCGCGCAGGCTGACATTCTTTGTTTTTTTCGCCTTTTCATTTTGTTTCTTCTCCATGTCCCGCAGGCTGTCCTGCATGGACTTGCGGCGCTTGCTGAGCTCTTGAACCCGATCGCGCGCAGCTTTGATATTTGCGTGATCCGTCTCTGCGGCCCGCACCCGCTTGAAACGACTGGTGGTCTTCTTTTCGACCTCTATCTGCTGGAAAAGAAACGCATAAGCGAGCGCTCCTGCCGAGATGGCGACGAGTACGGCCAGTAACACTATTGTCGGGTCCATGGCAGTCGCTTTCCCTTAGGATGTCTTTTCCATCTCATCGAGCGCGGCCGCCAGGCGTTTTTCTTCACCGTAATAGCGTGCACGATCCCAGAAATTGGGCTTGCTGATACCGGTCGATACGTGTCTGCCGATCAGCCTGCCCTGCGCATCCTCGCCTTCGATCTCGTATCGCATCAGATCCTGGGTGACGATGACATCGCCTTCCATGCCGATCACTTCCGTGATCTGCGTTATCCGGCGCGAGCCGTCGCGCAGACGCGCCGCCTGAATGACGACATCGATCGAGCCTGAGATGATTTCACGCACGGTCTTGGCCGGCAGGGTGAAGCCGCCCATGGCGATCATCGATTCGATACGGCTGAGGCATTCGCGCGGCGTATTGGCGTGCAGCGTGCCCATCGAACCGTCGTGACCGGTGTTCATGGCCTGGAGAAGGTCGAAAACTTCCGGTCCGCGCACTTCGCCGACGATGATGCGTTCGGGCCGCATGCGAAGGCAGTTCTTGACGAGATCGCGCATGGTGATCTCGCCTTCTCCTTCGATATTCGGCGGACGTGTTTCGAGCCTCACCACATGCGGTTGCTGCAGCTGCAGTTCGGCGGTGTCTTCGCAGGTGATGACACGTTCATCCCTGTCGATGAAGCTCGTCAGGCAATTGAGAAGCGTGGTCTTGCCGGAGCCGGTGCCGCCCGAAATGACGACATTGCAGCGGACGCGACCGATAATCTTGAGCAATGTCGCACCTTCCGGCGTAATCGCTCCGAAACGCACCAGCTGGTCGAGTGTCAGCTTGTCCTTCTTGAATTTTCGGATCGTCAACGCCGGACCGTCGATGGCGAGCGGCGGCGCGATGACGTTGACACGCGATCCGTCCGGTAGGCGCGCGTCGCATATCGGGCTCGACTCATCCACCCGTCGGCCAACCTGGCTAACGATGCGCTGGCAGATGGAAAGCAACTGCGCATTGTCACGAAAACGAATATCGGATTCGATGGTTTTACCGCCGACTTCGATGAAGGTCTGGCCGGAACCGTTGACCATGATATCGGCGATATCATCGCGAGCGAGGAGAGGCTCCAGCGGCCCGTAACCAAGAACATCATTGCAGATATCTTCGAGCAGCTCTTCCTGCTCGGCGATCGACATGGCGAAATTCTTGATCGTGATAATATCGTTGACGATATCGCGAATTTCCTCGCGCGCGCTCTCCGCGTCGAGCTTGGCGAGTTGCGAAAGGTCGATCGTATCGATAAGTGCGGAAAATACCTGGCTCTTGGTATTGTAGTAATCTTCCGTGCGGGCGCGTTTTTTCTGTGCCGGCGGTACGCTTGCGGTCGCCTGACGCATTGCCGGCGATTGGCCGGGTTCAAGAGTGTCAATCGCAGCAGAACGAGGTTCAGGCGCCGTCACCGCCTGCATATGTACAGGTGCAACAGGTTCCGGCTTCGTGCTTCTGGCTGGGCCCTCAGGCCCGCGTTTTCCGAACATCGGCGTTTCCGTCTAAGGGCGCAGGCAAAAGACCTACTTGCGCTTGAGAATATTCTTCAGTTTTTCGAGACCGCCGCGCCTGCTTTTGCGCAGCACGGAGCGGCCTGTGATGGTGTGGGCGATTTGCGAGAAGGTTTCCGCTATTTGCGATTTTTCATCCATCTCGCTGATCATTCGGCCGCTATTGGCGGCATTTCCGAATAATGATGCGTCGAACGGGATGATCGCGATCGGTTCGATTTCAAGCGGCTCAAGGAAATCCGCCGGCGCGATTTCCGGACGTTTGGGCATGCCGACCTGATTGAGAACGAGATGCGGCAATTTATCGTTGGGTCTCAGCTTTATCAGCGCGTCGAAGAGATTTTTCGTATTGCGCAGGTTTGCGAGATCGGGAACGGCCGTTATGACCACCTCATCGGCTTCCGCAAGGACTGCCTGCGTCCAGTCGCACCATTGGTGGGGAAGATCGAGAACCGCAACCGGGGCGCTGCGCTGCAAAACCTCGAGGATCGGCAGAAAGGCTTGACGATCGAGATCGTAGGTGCGGTCGAGAAGAGACGGCGCTGCCAGAAGCGACAAATGATCGGAACATTTCGTCAGAAGGCGGTCGAGAAACACCTCGTCCAGCCGCTCCGGCGAAAAGACCGCTTCAGCCATGCCTTGGGCAGGGTCCTGATCGAAATCGATATTCGCCGTTCCGTAGGCAAGGTCCATATCAGCTAGAATGGTTTCCGTGGAAAAAAGACTGGAAATACCAAAGGCGCAATTGTGCGCGATGGTGGACGAGCCCACACCGCCCTTGGCGCCAATGAAGGCGATGTTGCGGCCGAGCGGCTCCGCTTCCGGATCGACGAAGATCGCGGCGATCGAACCCAGGAGATCGGCCATATTGACCGGGGCGACGAGATATTCGGAGATGCC
This sequence comes from Agrobacterium sp. ST15.16.055, assembly GCF_027956555.1. NCBI lineage: Bacteria > Pseudomonadati > Pseudomonadota > Alphaproteobacteria > Hyphomicrobiales > Rhizobiaceae > Agrobacterium > Agrobacterium sp. ST15.16.055. Next base: position 12,011 of record NZ_JAQKGN010000014.1, on the reverse strand, counting down.
GTTGCGGATGAGATCGCGATAGAGCGTTATGTCATTGTGCCGGCCGACGATGATGACACGCGTGGAGGGATCGCAAACCTCCGCCAAAGGCGCGAGATCGTCCAGCAGTGAGGCGGGTGAGCTTGCTGTTTCGAGAATGATGAGATTGGGTGTGGGTGACGTGGAAAACATCGTGGCTGCCGCATTGATGTCACCTTTGGTCACCCGCAGGGTTACCTTGCTCATGCGCCGGTCGCTGGACAATGCGTCCATGACACCTTGCATATTGTCGCTGACGCAGAAAGCGTGAACGGAAATGCGGGGCAGGGGCCGCAGGTGGTCCATATCCGAAGCGCGCACGGGCGGTTCGGCTTCTGTGCCGCCGCTTGGCTTGATATCGTACTCTACAGCGCTCATTGTTTTTCCTGCCGTGAGAAATCGTGGATCTGCATCAGTTTGTCGGTGCCGTCGAAGTACCGCTGCGATAGGTATCGATGACCACCGCCCGGCGTTCGGCATCGATCGGGCTCATGCCGCGCGGGCCGACGAGATCCATGGGATTGGCGATCTGCGCTGCGAGATTGCTCTGGGACGCGCATCCGAAATTGTACCAGTTCTTGTTGGCGAAGGTATTATCCGAGAGGTCCTCGGGCCATTGGCCGCACTGGCCAGTCATGGCGGTAACCGCAACATAGCTCAGGCGGATGGGCGCGGCGTCGCCATTCGGGGAGGCGGCATAGTTCGTCTGCATGATTTTTCCTGGCGCCACACCCGCACCCGAAAGCGCTGAGCGAATCTGTTTTGCCATTCGTGATGCCGCCGCGGAGTTGGCGGAGCCGGAAGGTATTTGAATGTTGACTATGCCCGTCGACATGGATGCATAATTCTGGGCAAAACCACGGACATTGTCTGCCATCGCAGTGGTCAAGCGGCTATCGCCGGCAGAAACGGGTATGTCGAGCGAGTGCTCGGCTTCGGACAGCGTAATCGGGTGGCGGGTGCGATAGTCATCGGGGATCGCGTTGGTCGTCATGGGGTCACGGGCGCAGCCGTGTAGCAACCCAGCGACAACAGCGACGACAGCCGCAAGGCCGATCTGTTTTGCGAAAGGGCGGTGAGTGTTTGCGTGCATGATGTCACCTGCGCGGTCCGGACTTGCTGCGAGATCGGGTTGGGAATTGGCGGAACTCGTCGTCATTTGTAGATGAACCCCACGGAGCCTTGGTATGGCGCCGCCTGGACCTGGTCCTTGCGGCCATAGACCTTGTTGACGCGGTTCATGAAATACATGGCGGCATCGTTTTCCGGGTTGAAGTTGTCATCCGGCCGGGCGATCTGGTTGCGCGCGACGGGCCGTACCAGATAGGGCGTCGCGATGATGACCAGTTCCGTTTCGTTGCGCAGGAAGTCCTTGCTGCGGAAAAGCGTACCGAAGATAGGAATTTTCGAGATGCCCGGCAGCCCGGACATGGCTTGCCTGACATTGTCCTGGACAAGGCCCGCGATCACGATTGATCCTCCCGAGGGAAGTTCGACCGTCGTGGAGGTCTCGCGCTTGCGCACGGACATATAGGTCGAGCCTGGAACGCCCCGCCCGTAATTACCGGTGACGACATTGCCTTCATAGGTGGGTTCGGAGACATTGGTCTCGATCTTGAGACTTATTCTGCCTGGTGAAAGCACCACCGGCTTGAAGTTCAAGGTGATGCCGTAGTCTACCGTCTGTGTCTCGCGTATAACTTTGCTCGGCTGTTTCGTCTCGTTATCAATCTCGATTTCTTGTGTAGCGGCAAGTCGGAAGTCACCGCCCACGTAAAATTTGGCCTGCTCGCCGGAAATGGCTGTCAGGCTCGGCTCTGCCAGGGTGCGCATGACGCCGGCCTGCTCCATGGCGTTGAGGTAGGAAGCGAATCTGAGGGAGCCAGAACCAATCGCACCACTGGCGATCCGGGACGCTCCATCGATCGCGTTGCCGAGATTGGACGGATTTGCGAATTCGAAACCATTGCCGCTCGTTGTACTGCCGATCGACCCGTTGAAGCCGAGTTGCTTCAGAACCTGTCTGCTGACTTCGGCAACGGTGACCTTCAGCGTCACCTGATCTTCACCCTCAATCGTCAACATATTGACGATTTGCGATACTTGCCGGCGCTCGGCAAAAATCGCCGCATCGCCACCATTGTCGCCGCCCGTCAGCGATATGTTGCGTGTGGTGGCCTCACCGCCCTTTAGAAAGGCGTCCGCCAGCTGCACGGCGCGTGCGGAGTCCTGCGGTGTGCGCACCGATCCCGTCAGAACGATATTGTCCGAAACGATTTCCACCTTGATGTCAGACTCGGGAATGAAGCGGCGAATATTGGCCTCAAGCCCGGAAATATCGCGCTCCACCTCCAGATCGAGGCTGACGATTTCCCTGCCGCCGTCACCGAAAATGAAAATATTGGTCTGACCGACCGTTTTACCGAAGAGATAGATTCGTCTGGACGTGCGGGTCACGGCATCGGCAAGGCTCGGATCGGCAACAAGGATATCGTGAGCATCTTCAGGCAGGTCGATAACCAGCGCCTTGTTTAAACCCAGTTTCAAGCGTTTGCGAGTGCCGGCACCGCTTTCGGTGATCCGCACGACGCTTGCGCTTTGCGCCTCTGCTTCGCTGAAACGCAGAAATTTGGGGGAGTGCTGGCCGGGGATGCCTGAAAAGGCAAGGCAGAATGCGAGCCCACCCGCCATCGATGAACGCAGGTGTTGTTTGAGACGGTTTGTCATGAGCCCCCCGGTCATTGTGAAGCTCCTTGACCGCTCTTCACGATCGAGCCGGATTTGATTACCTGAATTTCCGGCTGCCCGGAGCTTCCGCTGAGAAGATGGCCGGCCGAAAGCGTATCGTTTTCCTGTGCATCGGCGACGGAGCGCAAGGCGAGCGTGAGACGATCCGCCATCTGTTGCGCCACTGTGATGATCTTCGCCTGTTCCGGGGTCAGTTCGAGCGTAGCGGTTGCGCCGACAACCGCCGACGTTCCGTCCTCGCCTTCCTTGATCTGCTGATCGATCGCCAGGACACGGACATTGTTCAAAACATTTTCGGTCAGAAAGTTATTGTTTTCGCCCTTGCGGACCATGATCACATCGACCCGGTCGTTCGGCAGCACGAAACCGCCTGCACCTGTCGAGACGGAAATCTCGGTGGCGACGGCGCGTTTTCCGGCCGGCAAAAGGGAGGACATGATGCGCGTGCTGGAATCGACCACTTTTTCCGGCCGGATCGGCTCACCTTCGAAGAGAGGCAGCCGGACGACAGCGCCCGCGAGTTCGGTGATGGCGTCTGGCCTTTTCGCTTCCGTGATGAAACTGTCGACCACATTGCCCTGTGGCCAGGGTGTCCAGCGCACGGAGCTGTCGTTCAGGCGGCTGCCGACGGGCAGGTTGACCGAAGAGACGAGAACGTTGACCGTCGGTTCTTTCTGGATGATCGTTTCCGCTTTCTCGATGACCTGCTTGGCACCGGAAATCTGCATGGCAACAAGGCCGGCAAGACCGGCGGCCACCAGGGCAACGGAAAGAATGACGATACGCGACGGTTTCATGCTCGATCCTTGAGGGAATCAGATTCTGCTCCCGTCAGGATGGCGCGCGATTGGTATAATTATGGTTAATAGTATGCTTGGATTCGTGGTTAACGGGCTATTAAAGCAAGGCTGAGTAGCAATTATCTAGGAAAGACTGGCAATCGCGGCTTTAACGAGCGGTGCTTCGCCATAGGTCATCAGCCCGGCGACGGCGATGCCGATGCCGTAGGGAACTTTTTTCGCGACCAGGAGCGAATCCGGGATGGGCATACCAGCCGCCATGATTTGTTGTGACCGCGAGCGCAGAAGCAAAATGCCGATCGTAAGGAAGCCGCCAAGGAAAGCGACGCCGAGCAAGAATTCTATGAGCGATATGTTGAAACCATACCAGCATGCCGCGGCTGTCAGGAGCTTAGCGTCGCCTCCGCCCATGACATTGGCGGCAAAAAGCGCAAAACAGGCAAAAAAAACGATGGCGGCGGCCAAAAGACTCATTGCCAAGGTCTGCCATCCCATGCCGGTGAAGGGGGCAACTACTATAAAACTTAGCAACAACACCAGCGGTATGCGGTTAGGTATTGTCATGCTGAACAGATCGTTCAGCGCAGCAAACGTCAGGCACAAAGGCAAAGTTAAAAAGATTGCTGCGACAACCATAAATTCGCCTCCCCAGAATATGGGTGTAGTGGTGATGACTGATATTCAGATGACTAAAAATACAAAAGATGGCCGCCCTTTGTAGGGCGGCCACCCCGAAGTTTCTTAGCTTTTACTCACCAGACTTAGTGGCGGCTTCCGTCATCTTGTCGCCAAGGTTTTCGAACAGCGTGCCGATCTGGGTGCCGACAGTCGTTGCACCGCCAATGATCGCAACGGAAATAAGCGCAGCAATCAGGCCGTATTCAATGGCAGTTGCACCGGATTCGTCTTTCAGGAAACGAGCGAAAATTTTGGTCATGGGTCTCTCCTAACTTGTGTTGGTTCAGCACGCCGACAACTGTTCTCCGTTGTTCGGTTGCGTTCAAACTACAGCCGAGCGATTTCCAAGCGCTTAAAAAAAACGATTAACTCAAAGTAAACGGCAGGATGAGTTTCTCTTGGTAAACAAACAAGAAAAGTAATTTCTGTATTTTTATATTTGCTGATAAACAAATGTATTTTGAGCCTGTCCGGTTATCCCTTCCCTGCAAGTGTCGTTTCACAGGGGCGCACATGTTCAGTTTTGGAGCGTGTCAAGAGACATGAAAATATCATCTTGTTACACACGGCCATGGTCTGCTTAGAGGATTTCAGCCATTTAACGCTTCATTCACTAAAACCACGCATTCTCTAGTGAAAGAAATTGTGCGGATAATGAGCAAGGGCCAAAAGCGTGACATCCGGAAAACTGGCGAAAATCGTGGTCGGCTTGTCCGCTATTCTTGGAGCAGCGGCGCTGCCTGTTTTTGCTCAGGAAGATTTATTACGCGTGTCGATGAATCACGCCCGTGTTCTCCGCCTCGATCGTCCCGTGAGCAAGGTTATCGTCGGCAATTCCAAGGTCGCAGACGCCACGGTTGCCGATTCCACCACGATTGTTCTGACAGGCCGCAGTTTTGGCACGACCAATCTCGTGCTTCTGGATGCCGATGGCAATCCTATCGTGGACGAACGGATTCTCGTCTCCATCGACGAGGGCAATACGGTGCGTGTTTTCCGCCAGACGGAGCGAACCGTTCTGTCCTGTACGCCGAATTGCGAACAGCATTCGCAAAATAGCGGCGACAAGGACGCTCAGCCGTAACGCCGTAACATCAATCATAGATTCTGACAGTATGGCAGCCTTCCGGTAACACGGGAGCGGCCTTCTTTCGGGTTTTCCCATCGGTGGGAAGGCGAAAAAGCAACACGCTCCCCGGCGTTTTCCGGTCGGCTATATGTTGCTATTTTTCGGCTAAGTATTTGATCTGGCTAAGATCAAAAATGGAATGGTGCCCAGAAGAGGACTCGAACCTCCACACCCTTGCGAGTACCAGCACCTGAAGCTGGCGCGTCTACCAATTCCGCCATCTGGGCGACGGAGAGCGATGTACGAGGGCAGCCGCCCGGTGTCAACAGACTTTTTGAACTTTTATGACGATCATTGATTTTAAAGGGAAAAAACTTGGTTGGCCTTGTTGAAACATGTCGCCGGGTCAGGTGTCGAGGCCTTCGTGCTTCGTTCTGTCCACATGGCCGAGGTCGCGTTCCGGGTCGATGATGTCACGGATTCTTTGTTTGAGTTCTTTTGGGCCGGGAAAACCGCCATCGCGTTTGCGTTCCCATATGGTCGTACCGTTAACGGTGATCTCGAACAGACCGCCGGTTGAGGGAACGAGGCTGACTTCGCCGACATCAGAAGCGAAGGTCTGCAGGATTTCCTGCGCCATCCACCCTGCCCGAAGCAGCCAGTTGCATTGTGTGCAATAGCGGATGGTTATGCGGGGTTTGGTTTCGGTCATCCTCACGTCTCCTTCGCTGCTTGGCAGGAATAATGCTCACGATAATGTCAACTATAGCACTCATGTTTTTATCGGGTGCACCCTTGTTCTTACCATGCGGCTTTGCGAACAGAGAAGCTGTCGAAGGCTGCAACGTGGAGATCCTATGGCCCAGTTCGAGAATAATCTTCAGCGTCTTTTCGTTCCGGCGGTCGCACCGCTTTATAATGCGACGCATGATCTGGTGGAGACGATCCTGCGCGTCACGGCAGGACTTCTTCTCGTTACCCATGGGGTCGGCAAGATCGTCAATCCTTTTGGCGCAGTCGGCATGGTGGAGAGCCTCGGCTTTTATCCAGGCGTCTTCTGGTCGCCGCTGCTTGCTGCCACGGAATTTTTCGGAGGAATTCTGGTCGCTATCGGCCTGTTTACACGGCCTGCGTCCTTTGCTGCCATGATCGTTCTTCTGGTAACGGTTTATTTTCACGGCATCGTAAAGGCGGAAGGTCTGGGCGGCGCGGAAAAATCGATTCTGTGGGCCGCGATTTTCCTGTTCTTCGCCGTTCGCGGCGGCAACCGGCATTCGGTAGACGCCAAGCTGGCGCGTGAATTCTAGGGCGTATCGCTTCAGAATCCACCTATTGTCACAAGGACGTTGCTGCGGCTCTTGAAAATCGATTTTTCTCGTGGTGAAGCTGGATTTGATCGGCACTTTTGGCCGGTTGAATCCATGCCGTCTCCACGAGGTTTCATGCGCGTCGCAATTATAGAAAATATGGCGGGTACGCCGCATGGGCAGCTCGGTGTCGCGCTGCAAGAAGCGGCGGCGGAAATCCATGTCATCCGCGCCTATGCGGGGGAGCCTCTCCCAAGGGATGCCGCCGACCATGATGCGCTTGTCGTTCTGGGCGGCGAACAGAACGCGCTTGACGATGCGCTTTATCCCTATCTTGCCGATCTCGCCCTTCTCATGAAAGCCTTTGGCGATGCTGGCAAGGCGGTCTTGGGTGTGTGCCTCGGCAGCCAGTTGCTGGCGCGCGCCTATGGCGGAGAGAATATTCTCTCAGGTCCGCCGGAATTCGGTTGGCAGGATGTCTCACTGACGGAAGAGGGCGTGTCCGATCCGCTATTGGCCGGGCTGGAAAAGACCTTCCCTATTTTTCAGTGGCATTGCGATACATTTACGCTTCCGCCGGACGCCACGCGGCTTGCGACCAATGGCGCGACACGAAATCAGGCCTTTCGCATCGGCCGGGCAGTCTATGGCACGCAATTCCATTTCGAGGCCTCGACCACCGTGGTTGATGGCTGGTGCCAGGCGTTTCCTGCTTCCGTCGAAAGAATGTCCCCGGGCTGGCTGGGGAATTATCGTGACCATCGTGGCCCGCGCGCAGAAATGGCGGATGCAGCCGGACTGGAAATCGCTCGAGCCTGGGTACGGCTCATTCAGATCGCCGATTTTCCGTTGCGAAAGTGATCGAGGCCGAACAGAGTTGCGGCTGATGGACTACGGCGCGAAAGGAGACGCAAAGATCATGTACAAATTTGAAATCTACCAGGACAAGGCCGGCGAATACCGGTTCCGCTTCAAGGCATCCAACGGGGAAACAATGTTCTCGTCGGAAGGATACAAGGCAAAAGCTTCGGCCATCCATGCGATCGAATCGATCAAGAGAAATTCCCCCGGCGCCGACACTGTCGATCTGACCGCCATGACGGCCTGAACCGCGCCGCCGCGCGAGAATTCGATCCGTTTCGCCTGCCAGAAATGACGGGCGCATTGGCGGGTGCCGACGTAAAGATAAGATTCAGTCTTTTTTGATAATCTTCCGTTAGCATTTGTATTTCGAGGTCTCCGGGCGGCATCAGAGCGCCCCCGATTTGTTTTGCGTACGGGTTCTCATGCGTTCATCGGCTGTGCCAGCACTCTTCTTCGGTTGCTTCCTGCTTGGAGGCTGCACGTCCAGTTCCGGGCCGGAAAGCCTGATGGCGGGCTTGCCTTCAAAGGAAACGACGAGTTCGGTCACGCCATCCGCGCCGGTGCCGCAGGCAGGCGTCGGTACCCAGGCCATCGCCGCCCAGCCACGGCAGGAAGTTCTGGCATGGGGCGGGCCGGTGCCTGACGAACCCAAGGCCTTTTCCGCTGTCACCCCCAGGGCGTCGTTAACGCAGAATGCACCTGAAATCCGTTTGCCGGTTCCGTCACAGGCGGCGGGAATGGTGCGGCCGGCGGAGCGCCCCACGATCAACCAGATGGAGCGTCCGGTCCAGTTGGCCATGGCTGCGGCGCCGGCGGCGAGCGCCGGCGCGCAGGTTCGTTCACGCATTTTCCGCTCCAGCTTCAGCGATGCCAAGCCGATCAATTTCGGCAGGGTCCAGCCGCGTCATTTTCAGGTCCACGGGGTGGACGTATCCCGTTGGCAGGCCAATATTAATTGGCCACAGCTGCGCACGCGCGGCGCCAATTTCGCCTTCATCAAGGCGACGGATGGCGGCGATCATCTCGATCCGATGTTCCGCACCAACTGGCAGCGCGCGAAGGAAGCGGGTATTCGCCGCGGTGCTTACCACTTCTTCTACTGGTGCCGTAGCGCCAGCGAACAGGCGGACTGGTTCATTCGTAATGTACCGCGCGATCCAGATGCGCTGCCGCCTGTCATTGACGTGGAATATAACGGCGAATCGAGCTGCAAGATGCGCCATTCGCGTGAGCGCGTTCTGGAAAAGATGCGCGTCTTCATGGACAAGCTCGAGCGCCATTACGGCCAGCGGCCGATCATTTATACGGCGCCCGATTTTTACAAGGACAACCTCAAGGGCGAATTCCAGGATTATCCCTTCTGGCTGCGCGCCGTTGCCCAGCATCCGTCCGTGGTGTATCCCGGCCGCAAGTGGCTGTTCTGGCAATATTCCGGTTCCGGCCTGTCGCATGGCGTCGATGGCCGCATCGATCTCAACGTCTTCAACGGCAGCGAGGACGCATGGCATCGCTGGGTGGAGCGTCGTTCGAGCTGACATCGTTCGAGCTTACGATGGCAGCCATCAGCGCGCGAATTTCCGCGCGCCTGCAACACAGAGAACCACCACAAGCGTAATGGCGATCATGGCCGGGCTCACCTCCTCATGCAGCAGGGTTGCGGCAAGTGCCAGCCCGAAGAAGGGCTGAAGCAATTGCAGCTGGCCCACGGCGGCGATGCCGCCAAGCGCCAGTCCGCGATACCAGAAGATGAAGCCGATCAGCATGCTGAACAGGGAAACATAGGCAAGGCCGGCCCAGGCCTGCGGCTCGATGCCGGCAAGCGTTTCCGGCCCGGTAAAGAAAGCAAGCGGCAGCATGACCGGCAGGGAAAGAACCAGCGCCCAGGAAATGACCTGCCAGCCGCCCAGCTTGCGGGAAAGGGCAGCACCCTCCGCATAGCCGAGCCCGCAGACGATGATTGCCCCGAGCATCAGCAGGTCGCCGGCAAGCGAGGCCTCGACACCGGCGGCAAACGAATTCGACAGGGAAAACCCCGCAACAAGCGCGCTTCCAAGGCAGGAAAAGAGCCAAAACACCGGGCGTGGGCGTTCTCCGCCGCGCAGCACCGCGAAGATTGCCGTTGCGAGCGGCAAGAGCCCCACAAAAACGATGGAATGCGCCGAGGTAACATGCCGCAGGGCCAGCGCTGTGAGCAGCGGGAAGCCCACCACAACACCCAGTGAGACGATGAAAAGCGATGTCAGCTCATCGCGCGCCGGGCGCCTTTGCCGGAACAGAAACAGCAGCGCCAGCGCCAGCAGGCCGGCAATGCTGGCGCGGGCGGCAGTCAGGAAAACCGGATCGAAACCCGTTACCGCAATGCGCGTCGCGGGCAGCGAACCGCTGAATATCAGCACGCCTGTCAGGCCGCTCAGCCAGCCGCTCGTCGTCTTGTCCATCGTCAACTCCTGCGTTTTGCCTTTCTTGATCCGGAATGGCTAGCAGGAACAGCGACAATCATATACAATTTCAATAAACTGTTATGGTATCGCAAGCGGTACAGTTGGAGGAAGTGTGGACGGACCGATTGCCGCGGGCACGCGCATAGAAAAGGTGATGGCAAGTGTGCGGCAACGCATCGCCTCGCGCAGCCTCGTGCCGGGCGCGCGCCTGCCCTCGGTCAGGGCGCTGGCGAAGACCATGCAGGTTTCCACCTCCACCATTGTCGAGGCCTACGATCGGCTGGTGGCCGATGGCACGATAAGCTCGCGCCCCGGCTCCGGTTTTTTCGTTTCGGGTCCGCTTGCGCCCCTGTCGCTTGCCGATATCGAACCGCAGCTGGACAGGGCGGTGGATCCTTTGTGGGTTTCACGGCAGGCGCTGGATGAAAGTTCCGTTCTCGCCAAACCCGGTTGCGGCTGGCTTCCCACATCGTGGATGCCGCAGGAGGCGTTGAGGCGAGCCATGCGCGGGCTTACCCGCGCCGACGCAGCCCTGTTGACGGATTATGGTGGCCCGATGGGGCTGTTGCCGCTGCGCCAGCTTCTCTCGCGCAGGTTGGCCGAACACGGGGTGCAGGCGGGCCTCAACCAGATCATGCTCACCGACTCCGGCACGCAGGCGATCGATCTTTTGTGCCGTTTCCTGCTGCAACCGGGGGATACGGTTGTTGTCGATGACCCGTGTTACTTCAATTTCCACGCCCTCTTGCGGGCGCACAGGGTAAAGATCGTCGGTGTTCCCTATACGCCGACCGGACCGGACCTGGAACTCTTCGAGCAGGCGCTGAAAGACCATCAGCCCCGGCTTTATATCACCAATTCCGCAATTCATAATCCGACAGGCGCAAGGCTTTCCGCCGTTTCCGCCCATCGCCTGCTGATGCTCGCCGAGCAGGTGGGGCTGACCATCATCGAGGATGATATTTTTGCCGATTTCGAAACCCAGGCAGCGCCCCGGCTGGCTGCCTTTGACGGTCTGAACCGCGTCGTCCAGATAGGCAGTTTTTCAAAAACCCTGTCGGCCTCCGTACGGTGCGGTTTCATCGCAGCACCCATGGCATGGGTAGACCCTCTAACCGATCTCAAGATCGCCACCACTTTTGGCGGAACGCATTTTTCGGCGGCGCTCATCCTCTCGCTTTTGACCGATGGCAGCTACCGCAAACATGTCGAGGCACTCAGGCAGCGTCTTGCGGCGGCGATGCCGGAGGTGGCGGCGCGTCTCAGGTCGGTTGGATGTGTGCCGTGGATCGAACCGCAGGTGGGCATGTTTTTGTGGTGCCGCCTGCCGGACGGGGTTGATGCCGCCGATGTGGCGCGCCGCGCCCTTTCGCGGCAGGTGGTGCTGGCCCCCGGCAATGTGTTCAGTTCCTCACAGAGCGCGTCCGGTTTCATGCGTTTCAACGTGTCGCAAATGGCAGGTCCGCAGGTCATGACGGTGCTGGCGGAGGCGCTTCAGCAGGCGGTTGAGCCTCGTCGGTCGTAAGCGTTCTGGGCCAAATCGGAACAAAATCTCGTGAACGCCGTTTTCTCCGCAGAATGAAGAGGAGGAAACACCATGACATTCGATCCCAACAACCCGCGTTCGGACCGCGATCTTCGTCCGGAAGTGAATATCAGCAATGAACCGCGTGCCCGCACGTCGTCGTCCTGGGTGCCGTGGTTGGCGATCATCGTCGTCGTATTGGTGGGCGTTTTCGCCTGGTCGCAGATGAGCGGCCCGACCACCGATCCGGCCACGACATCCTCCACCACGCCGCCTGCGGCAACGGATCAGGCGCCGGCACCCATGGCTCCGACCGCTCCGGCAACACCGCCTGCGAACGATACTGCACCGGCAAGCCCGAATACGGGCGGCACGCAGACCCAGCCGTAACGAGCCTACTCATACAATAAAACCGTCTGCCTCAGGGCAGGCGGTCAGACCGCTGACAAACCCGTCGATATTTTCGGCGGGTTTTTTCTTTTTCGGGATGATGACGTTTTGTTGTCGTCTTTTGCGGGTGAACGGGAGATAAGATGAGCCTCGTTTCCTCATCCCCAGGCG